>CAKQEE010000016.1 GCA_934230055.1 uncultured Clostridia bacterium | reverse complement strand
ATATACGCCTGATGAAAGTCTTTGTTCGGATAGTTTTGCTCAATCGTTTCCGAATAGAAAAATCCGTTTTCCTCTATTTTATAGGTATAAAGCTTTCTGCACACGAAAACGGTATGCGCCTCTTTTGCGGCGACCGAACCGCCTATAAACAAAGGCGTCATTCCGCACGCGGCGAACTTATCGGCAAATTCTCTTCCCGAACGTTTGCCCAAAAAACCGAGTTCGGTTTTTCTTTCTCCGTTAAATGCGGAAAGGGTGAAAAGTGGTTGCTCGTCTATGAATTTTTTGGTATTTCGTTGCGGACGAACGTATACGGTGGCAACGGGCATACCCGCAAAAGGTTTTAAGCCTTCCCCTTTCCAAAGCGAACCCGTCTGCCCCCAAGAAACGGTCATACAGCCGTAGCCCTTTTCGTCCCCCGCGGATAAAACGAGCCAATCCTCCGCTATCGTTTTATAGGTATCGAGTTTAATATCTTCTAATTTAACCTCTTTAAAAGCCATAAATTTTTCTCCTTGATTATTCTCCTTTTCAAAATATGATACCACGCTCGCCGCACCTTCGCAACGATTTAAACAAATTTCAATGCTTTTTTCTTTAACACCTTGTAATTGTTTCCGTAAAATGATATAATAAACGAAAAACTCGGAGGCTTGAAATGAAAAACAAAACCATCGCACTCATCGCGCACGATAATAAGAAAACGGAAATTATAGAATGGGCGGTGAAAAACAAAGAAATTTTAAGCCGTTACGATTTGTGCGGAACGGGTACTACCGCAAAGCTCGTTTCGGAAGCCACGGGCTTGAACGTTAAACGCTACCTTTCGGGACCGCTCGGCGGAGACCTCGAAATCGGCGCGAAAACGGCTGAAGGCGAAATAGACGTTATAATCTTTTTGTGGGACCCTTTGCAAACCCAGCCGCACGATCCGGACGTAAAAGCATTGCTTCGTATCGCCGTCGTGTACGACGTGCCTATCGCGACCAACGTTGCCACCGCGAATTATGTCCTTAATTCCTCTCTTTTATAAATCGCTTTTTATAAGTCGCTTATAAAAAGCTTCGCCCGCGCGGAATTTTCCGCGCGGGCTTTTTTTGTTTGTCGCTATCTTTTTTCGGCGTTCTTGTCGGAATCTTCCCGCTTATTTTATTTTTGTTCGGGGTTTATTCTTATCTTATCCGCCTTGTCGCTTTTTTCAAGTATAAAAACAGGCTTACCGTCTTTTTCTATGCTCTTAAAAAACTGAATGGGGCGGCTGTTCGTAAAGCCGTACAGCTTCGGATTGAAGTCGTTCTCTTTTCTTCTTAATTCGCTTATAAATACGGAAAAGTTCATGGTACCGTCTATATCCGCGCCGTCGTCTATAATCCCCACCGCCACGTTCACAAGGTTTTCGAGCCGTTCTTCTTCCGCCGTTTTTTCCTTTCCGCTTGCCGCTTTTGTTTTTCCGTTCTTCTTGCGAGAAGAAGATGCGGGCGGATTTTTAGCCGCCTTCGCCGCAGAAAGAATTTCGTCTATCGGAATAAAAATGTCGCACGCCCTGCGGAAGGAAAGGGGCGTTTTTTTCTCGCCGGCGCCGATAACCACTATGTTGTCGTTGCGAAAACGCATGGCGAGGTTTGTAAAATCGCTGTCCGAAGTGGCAAGGCAAAAGCAGTCTACGTTGCCCTTATAAAGAATATCCATAGCGTCGATAATCATTTTGGAATCGGTTGCGTTTTTGCCGGAGGTAAACGCAACCTGCTGAATCTGTTCTATCGAATATTCCAAAAGCGCGCCTTTCCAGCCGTTCGCCTTGTTGTTGGTAAAATCGCCGTACAGTCTGCGGTAGGTTACCTTTCCGTACTGCGAAAGCTCGTCTAAAATAATAGAAAAATAATCGCTCGAAACGTTGTCCGAATCTATTAAAAGCGCAATAGTTCTGTCCTTAATTTCCATAAACTCCCCTTTTACGGATTTAGTATACAATATTTTTTCGGCGTTTGTCAACGCTACCGAAAAAACTTTTCGTTTTTTAGCCGAAAGCCGCTAAAAGAAAAATCCCGCGGTCATCGCGGGATTTTTCTTTTACTCTCAAAAAACTTTTTTCGCGGCTTACAGCATATTTCTTCTTATCTTGCCGCTTACGGTTTTGGGAAGGTCTTTTTTAAACACCACTTTCCGCGGATATTTATAAGGCGCGGTGTGTTCTTTAACGTATAACTGTATCTCTTTTTTAAGTTCCTCGCTCTCAATAGTCCCCTCAACGAGAACTACGCTCGCCTTCACTATTTGCCCTCTCACTTCGTCCGGCTCCGCGGAAACCCCGCACTCCAAAACGTATGGAAGCTCCATTATAACGCTTTCTATCTCGAAAGGTCCTATTCGATAGCCGGAAGATTTTATAACGTCGTCAGTCCTGCCCACGTACCAAAAATACCCGTCCTCGTCCTGCCAGGCGGTATCGCCCGTGTGGTAATATCCGCCTTTTATAACTTCTCGCGTTTTTTCTTCGTCGCCGTAATAACCGGTAAAAAGCCCGCACGGCGCGCCGTTTTTGATATTAACGCAAATTTCGCCCACGTCGCCGCGGGTTACGGGTTCGCCGTCCTCGCCCAAAAGCTCTATATCGTATATGGGCGCGGGTTTGCCCATAGAACCTGTTTTAAGACGCGCGTTTTTAAGATTGCCGATAAGCATAGTCGTTTCCGATTGCCCGAAGCCCTCGTAAATTTTAAGCCCCGTAAGCTTTTTGAACTGCCTGTAAACTTCCGCGTTTAAGGCTTCCCCCGCGGTGGTCATATGCTTTACGGAAGAAAAATCGTAACCCGAAAGGTCTTGTTTTATCATCATTCGGAGCATCGTCGGCGGCGCGCAAAAGGTTGTTATTTTATACTTTGCGAACATCGGCAGAATATCCGCCGCGTCGAAGCGGTCGAAATCGTAAACGAAGGTGGCAGCTTCCGCAAGCCATTGCCCGTATAACTTCCCCCACATGGCTTTTGCCCAGCCGGTATCGGAAATGGTAAAGTGTAAGCCGTCTTCTTCTACGCAATGCCAGTATTTAGCCGTGTGAAAATGCCCGAGCGGATATTTATGATTGTGCGCCGCGATTTTAGGATATCCCGAAGTTCCCGAGGTGAAAAACATAAGCAAAAGGTCCTTTCCGCAAGGGGAATCCGCAGTCCGCTCAAACTTATCGGAAAAGCTTGCGTATTCCTCGTCGAAATCTCTCCATCCCTCTATTTTGCCGTTTACCGAAATTTTGATAAGCGGCGCGGTTAAACACTTTTCCGCAATATTCGCCTCTTTCGCGCTTGCTCCCTCCGCGGTGCATATAATCGCGGAAACGCCCGCCGCCTTAAAGCGGTATTCGAGGTCGTGCGAAAGAAGCTGGTTTGTGGCGGGAATCGCTACCGCTCCGAGTTTATTAAGCCCCAGCATCGCAAACCAGAATTGATAATGCCTTTTTAATATAAGCAAAACCCTGTCGCCCTTTTTTATGCCGAGACTGCGGAAATAATTTGCCGCGCGGGCGGATTCCTTTTTCATATCGAGAAAGGTAAACCGCCGCTCCGTTTTATTGCGAGAGACGTGCAGCATCGCAAGCTTTTCGGGGCTTCTTTCCGCCAAAGCGTCAACCACGTCGAAAGCGAAATTAAAGCGTTCGGTATTTTTAAACGAAATTTTTATCGGCGCGCCTCTTTCGTCTTCCGAAACGTCTATAAACTTTTGGTAAATTTTGCAGTTTTCCATACAAACCTCCGTCGGGGCAATAAAAAAATCGCCCCAAAGTAAACTTACTTTGAGACGAGTTATATTCTACCCGCGGTACCACTCAAATTGCTTTTAAAAACTAAAAGCCTCTCTCGGAATCCATCAATTCCTATGCCTTAACGCAGCAATCACGTAAAGGTTCTACTAGCCGAAAGCTCGGTTTTCTTCCTTTCTGCTCCGAAGTTACACAACCGAAAACGTCCTTTTCCGCTCTCACCGACCGCGGATTCTCTGTAAAAGTTCTCTTTCTCGGCGTCTCTTCATCAACGCTTTGATATTTGATTTTTTATTATACTAACATATTCGGAAGCGTTTTGTCAACGATTTTTCGACTATTTTTTCTCCGCGATCATTCGCGCGCCCTCGTTCGTATTCTCGTTTATATCGTCGCCCGTAGCATTTTGCGTATTCTCCCGCGTATCCGCCTGCGGTAACGCGCCGTCTTTTGCGAAAGCGCCCGAAGCTACGGAATCCGCCGCCGCTTTCCCCGCGACGCCCCACTTTTTAAGGGTTGCGCGGTACATTGCGTAGCCCGCCGCCAACGAAATCAGTTCCGAAACGGGAAAGGAAAGCCAAGCGTAATCGAGTCCGATTTTAGAAAACGCCCAGAATATGGGAACGAGGCAGAAAACCTGCCTTAAACAGGACAAAAACGCACTCTTTTTTCCGTCGCCGATAGACTGAAAGAACACGGGCATCATAAAAGACGCCGCCGCCGGCAAAAAGCTTGCCGCGATTATCGGGAACGCGGTTTTGCCTATGCTTATAACCTCTTCGCTTTGGGAAAAAATTCTTATAAGATATTCGGGGATAAAGGTAAAACACGCCACGCCGAGAACCATAAATATCGCGGAAATCACTATGGAATCGGTCATCAGCCGCTTGCACCTTCCGTAATATTTGCAGGTATAATTAAAGCTTAATATCGGCACGACGCACGTTTGTAATCCGAGAAGGGGGATAAAGAAAAAGCTTTGCATTTTATAATAAAGCCCCAAAACGGTTACGGCGGCGTCCGAAAAACCCGCCAGAATCATGTTTAACAGCACTATATAAAAGGTATAAAGCAGCTGCATTAAAATAGAAGAATAGCCGTAATAATAAATCTTTTTTACGTACTTTCCCAAATTCTTTTTCGGCGGCAGGTGAAAGCCCTTCACGCCCGTTATAATCGCGGAAGCGAACTGCCCCGCCACGGTGGCTATCGCCGCGCCCGCAACGCCCATTGCGGGTATAAAAGTAAAGCCCGAAATAAGAATCGGATCGAAAATTATATTTATAACCGCGCCGACAACCTGCGCTATCATCGGAACGCGCATATTTCCTCGCGCCTGATGCACTTTGGAAAAGGTTCCTTCCAAAAAGGTGAAAAGGCTTCCCGCGCAAACTATGTTTCCGTATGATACGGCGTCGTCTATCGCGGCGGGGGAGGTCGCGGAAATCGCGGCGTACGGGCGCATTATAAGAAGGGAAACCACCGCGAATATCGCCCAAGAAATCAGCGCGAGCAGGATTCCCGTTCCCGCCGTCTTTCTCGCCTCGTCCTCTCTTCCCTGCGCGTACTTGCGCGCCATATAAGTATTTACGCCGACGCCCGTTCCCACAGCAAGCGCGATGATAACCAGCTGCAAGGGATATACTACGGTCAACGCGGTAAGCGCGTCCCCCGAATATCTCCCCACGAAAAAGCTGTCCACTATATTGTAGAGGGCTTGAATCAAAAGGGCGAACATGACGGGCGGCGTGCTTTTTAATAATATGTTGCCTATTTTGGCTTTTCCGAAATCTATTTGTGCGTCTGCCGTTTTCGCCATAAAAAATTTGTTCTCCGATTCCTCGCTTCCCCGCGCGGAAATTTTTTCACTATTAAAATCGCAACGATATTATACCCGAGGAAATGACGTTTGTAAAGCGTTCGGAATAGAAAAACGAATAAAATTCTTTGTAATCGCAAAGCGCGGAAATGCTTTCCGCATAGTCGGAGCAAACCACGAAGTCGTACTCGCTTTTAAGCTCCTCACACCCCTCCGCGTTTTCGCCGAGCATTCCTATCACCGCCGCGGAAAACTCCTCCGTAAAAATCTCCGCCGCCGCGCCGCCTGCCGCAAACGAAAAGGAAATCTTCCCGTCTTTTACAATATCGCCGCACGCTATCGCTTCTGCCTTTACCCCCGAAAAAGACTTTTCTATAACCGTTTTCAAACTCTCGTCGAAAGCCTCTTCCGTTTTGCACCAGACTATCTTCTCTATTGCGAACCCGTGGCTCAACATCGTTAAAACCGCGTGCGCGTCCGCAAAATCGCCGTTTGCTCCGCCGGATAAAATATAAACCGTTTTAAGATTGTCTATTCCCTTTTTCTCCGCGGCGCGGAATATCGGCGCGGGCGAAAAGTTTTTCGCATTGCCCGTTATAATCAGAAAGTTTTCTCTTCCCTCTTTGATTATCGCCGCCGAAACCTTGCCGTTACCCGAAAGATACGCTTCTGCCGCATTTACCCGCCCCGAGTGATAAACCGCCGTTCCCGCCAGAAAGACCGCCGCAAGAAAAGCGGAAACGACCGCTCTCGAAACCCTTTTTAGGTTAATCATTCCGCTTGCGGTAATCGCGGAAGCATAGTAAAACGCCGCGTATGCCCCGAAAGCCGTTCCGGAAGCTATCAGCGCAACGCTTTGCAACGCGCCCGCCGCAACGTTTATCGCTTTTAGAGCGATATTCGGCAAAAACAAAAACACTCCGTTCGCGCCGAAAATCCCCGCGACAATCGTCAACGCGAAAAGCGCTACGTAAAGCGCGCCGACGACGGGAATAAATATGAGGTTAGCTAAAATCGACGTGAAAGAAATTTTGCCGAAAAACCTTAATAACACGGGAAAGGAAAACGCGAACGCCGATATCACCGCCGAAAACGCTTTTGCAAGCTTTGCGGGCATAATTTTGCAAAGCAACCCGAAAAGCGGGCGCGCTAAAATCAGCAGTCCCGCAACGGTTATAAAAGAAAGCTCGAAGCCCGCGGTAAAAAGCTCCGCGGGGTTTAATAAAAGTATAATCGCCGCCGCAATGCCGAGCGCGGACAACCCGTCGTACCGCTCGCCCGAAAGCACGGCAAAATAAGCCGCGGAACACATTATCGCCGCCCTTAACGAGGAAGAAGAGAACCCGCACACTCCGGAATAGAAAAATGCGGAAGCGATAACGAAAACCGCGCGAATAACGGGCTTTACCCTGCACTTTTTAAGCAGCCACCCGAGCGCAGCGGTGAAAAAACCTATATGCAACCCCGAAACGGCAAAGATATGCGCTATGCCCACGTCGCGATAGGCAGAAAGAATTCCCTCTTCCACCTGTTCTGAACCGCCCGTAAGCATTGCGTAAGCCACGCCGAATTCCTTTTCGCCAAGCCCCGCCTTTAACGCGTCTTTGATAAAAAGATTTACACGCTGAAAAATATTCGGCGAATTTTTTACCGAAATAATTTCGGAAGCGGAAACCTCCGCGCGATACTTAAAGCCTTCCGCCATTCGCGAAGCGGCAAGCTCTCCGTCGTACACGGCGAAATATTCGGTTATAAAGGCGGTAAAAGTTATTTCGTCGCCGATTTCCGGAGAAGCTTCGCCGCTGACGGAAAGCACCACGCCGTACCCGATTTTCCCGTTAAAAACGCCCTTTACGCTAACGTTAGTAATCTCCAAAAGCGAAAAATAGTCGTCTTCCGTTTTTGAACGGACGTTGCCCGTAATCGTATAATAATGTCCGCCGAGATCCTTCTTTGAAAAGTTTTTGTATTGCGCATAAAATCCCGCCGCCCCGAGCGCGAAAATACCCGCGAAAAACGCCGCGAACAGAATATTTGTTACGAGCTTACCTTTTTCGGTATAAAAAATAAGGCTTACGGCGCATAATATCAAAAAGACGGCGGCGACGATGGCGGCGATAACGGCGCGCCCCGTAAGAAGCTTTTCGGCAAAAAGTATGCCTAAAATAAGCGCGCCTGCTGCAAAAACCGACAAGCGGAAATTAACCGCTTTCTTTTGTTTCGTTTTTCGCGCGTCCCCTTCATTCAAAATTTCATCGAAACTTTTTTCGCCTTCTTTCGTACCTTTCATAACTCCCCGCACCGACAACCTTTTCGGAACGGAAAATATTTTAAATCAAAATAATTTAATTGTCAACGATAAACCGTTGCCATAAACAAAGGAATCTGCTAAAATATAATAAAGCCTGCGCGGTGCGATAGGAAAAGTCAAAAAAATCCACAATAATAATAAATAAAGAACCGTGTCCGCGGCGCAGAGCGGTGCTCTTGGGCGGCGTTTTTCCCGTCCGTTAATAAAGAGATGCAGAACCGTCGCGGCAGGTTGCTTGCCCGTAGTAAATCGGGTTATTATTTCTTTTCCGTCGGCCGATGCGGGTTTATTCGTTTTTTTCAAAAATTTTATTTATACCTCTTAATTTTGTTGCTAAAAGCAATATTTTATGATAGAATATTCAAGCTGAAAGTTTTAAGCTTTCGTTGCGGCCTCATGGTCAAGCGGTTAAGACGCAGCCCTCTCAAGGCTGAATCCGGAGTTCGATTCTCCGTGGGGCTACCAAAGAAAAACACTCCCGATCGGGAGTGTTTTTCTTTTATAACGACGTTTTTGCACAGACTTTATTTTAATGCTTACCGTTTGAAACGCATTGATCCAAAACGAACGCCATACAGGAAGCAAAACCGTGATTGCAACTTGCCGTAGGCTCTGCTTTTTCCCATAACGTTCCGGTTTGCACCGACATATCGTAAAAATAATCCTTAGTTTCGCTTAATATTTTTTCGTATCGTTTCTCTTTCAACAGCCAGAATATTCTTAAAAAATTACCTATAAAAACACTGCTCTTCACAACTCCGTCCGGATTGTCTTTTTGCGGCAGCGAAAAATCGTTTGCCATTCTTTCCTTGAAATCGCGATTTTTTGCAATTTCGAAAAACAAAGCGTAATACTGACAAGTTTCCGAAACGTGGTTCCTGCACGGTTTAAGTTTGCCGCCTTCTGTTTCCGCATTGTCGCAATAATACTTACCGTCAAAAGAAAACTCGTTTATCCTTTCCGAAAGTATTGCGGATTTTTTAATCAGCGCATCGTCTTTATACAAAATCCCCGCGCTTACGAGCATACCCGCATATAAAATATTCGTCGGAAAAGAAACGCCCTTAATAAAATCCGCGTCGTTTGCCTTGCTCCACTCTACGAATACCCAAGAGGGAAGATTTTCCAGAAAGCCGAACTCGTTTTCATATTCCTTAAAATAATCTAACAGCCCGTAAACTTTCTTTTTTGCGGCGTTTATAAGAGCAATATCGCCCGTGGCTTTAAAATATTCGTAAAGCTCCGCCACAAACCACATTGCCCAGTTCGGTATAAAAGTTTTGTCCGTATGACGGGCGGGATAACACATCGGCAACATTCTTTCGGGAACGTCCGAACAATTTCCTATTATAAAATTTTCCAAAAAATTACGTTCTACGTTGCGTTTGCCGGTAAAATACTCTTCGGCAATCCCCGTGAAATAAGAATCGCAAAGCCACCCCGCTCTTTCCCTGCCGGGGCAATCGGTAAAGATATCGAAAGCGTTTTGGCGAAAAGTATTCAACGCGGCGACGGCGATTTTCTCGACTTTTTCGTCCGCGAAATCGCGCCCGAGCTTTGCTTCGTCGTTTTGTATAAGAATAGCGAAGGGCTTTATATCACACTTCCCGTTATAAACCGCCGTTACGTATTTAAACGTGTACGGCACGGCGGATAAAATTCGATTTACTCCCCTTTTTAAGGTTATCTCTATAAAATCGTTACAATTCGACCTTCCGAAAACGGTTTTTCCCTGCGGCAGATATTCATCGAAGAAAAGAAACAGCTTTTGCCCGTTTTCTTTCGCCGAAACTTCCGCCCCGAGAAGCCCGCTGCTATTACAGCCGAGTTCGTATTCGCAATACTTATAGCCGCCGTTTTCTATTGCGTCAAGGGTTTTATCGACGTCGTAGTCGCCTACCCCCGCAAATATCGGATTTTTAAGCCACGCGCGCTCTTTTCTTTCTTCGAAACCGCAAAAATCCCCGCTTGATTTCTTATCGAAAATAATCTTTTTAAATTCGCACAAAACGCCCGCGCTCGAAAGAGTTTTAGGAGACGGAATCTCTTGCGTTAAAATAGTGCGAAAATTATCCGTGCGCAAATCGTACCTTTCCGCAAAAGCTCTCTGCGGAGAATATTTGCAGGATTCGAAAAGTCTTTGCGGATTGTCGGTTACCGCAAAATCCGAAACGTCTTTAACCGTTCTTTCGCCGTTTAATATTTCCACGCCCAGAAAAAAGGGTTGCTCTTCAAGGTCGAAGGTGGGTATTCCGCAATGATATACCCTTATGACAAGCGAAGAAAAACTGCCGATCTGCACCGTTTTTATTCTCGTATAGCCTTTTGCCGTTCGTTCCGGTCCGAAGTCGCAAACTTTCCCGTCTATAAAAACCGTATAAAAATCCGAACAACTTATGCGCATCCTATCCGTAGTAGTATACTCTTTAAGGGAAAAAACAATTTCGGAGTTTTTAGCAAGATTTTTAATCGTTACGTGTTTCATATCTTATCTCTTTTTCCGCTTTTACGGTTATTATTTCGCCTTTTCTCTGCGCACATTCGCAAACGCTTCCGTCTACGACGAGTATAGGAAAGTCTTTAAAGTTATTGTACAATTTAACGGTTTTCGGTTTTTTCAGAACTATTTCAAAAGACAATGCGCCGCCGTCATAAAGCGCGCTCACTTTCCCGTCTCCGCTTATTCTTAAATCTCGGAAAGACGCGCCTTTTGCTTTGAATTCTTCCGGAATCGCGGGAAAAACGGTTATAACTCCGCACGCTTCCCTTAAACACATATCGCACAACGCACGCACGTATCCTACGTTAGCTTCCAGAGTAAGAACTTTGCCTTGAAGATTGCTGTAACCCTTTTTCTTATAATCGAAATTCATATGGAAGCCGTTCGGATAAACGAACGCGTCCTCGAAAATTTTCAAATGTCTGTAAGAGTTTTCGCCGTCGCCCGCATAGGCGTATAACCCCGCCGCCTCTACGAAAGAAAAACCTACCCAGTTACCATAGCCCCTGTTTTCTAACAGCTCCACGTCTTTAAGCAGGCGCGCTTTTTCTTCTACGGGATCTATAAGCCCGAAATTTTTATACATAAGCATATGCGAAAAATGCCTGTGAGAAAAAACGTAGTCTTTATCTTCGGAAATTTTCAGTTCTTCGTTGTCGTTGCAATAATACGGCGCGAGTTTTTCAAACACTTTTTTATAGCGGTCGTTATCGATTTTGAGTTCTTCGCAAAAACTTATAAGGGTGCCGTATAAAAATTTAAGCATCGTGAGTTCAAAATTAGTTTGCTTTGAAAACACCGATTCCGCCCCGTTTTCGTAATATTCGGGTGATGAGTGAAAATCGAGTTCGTAGTATCCTTCATCGTTTAAGGAGAGATAGCGGGAAACACACTTCTCCGTATCCCTGAAAAACGGATAGGCTTCTTTTTTTAAGAACGTTTTATCGCCGAAATGTTCGTAAACGTCGTAAAAGGGCTTTATCGCCCAGATGGACACGGCGGGACTCATCGCATATTGCGGCCAGCCGCCGAGAGCGGAACAGTTGCGGCCCATAACGCCTGGGATAAGCAATCCCTCTGTTTTCATAAACCTTTTTGCAAAGCGTGCGAACGCCTTTTTATTGCGGTGCAAAAAATCGACCAACATCAAACCTTCCGCGTAGTTACCTGTTTTAAGGTATGCGTCGTAAGTCATCTGCACGTTTACGTCGTTATGAAAGTCCGATTTCCAAGGAGGGGGATTTCCGTCGTTTAGCGTCCATATTCCCTGCAAAGTCATCGGCGTATTTCCTTTGGAATTGCACCCGAAGAAATATCTTCCTTTTTCGTACAGCTCGTTCACGCCTTCGTCGCACGTATTGACGGATGAAGTTGCGTAATAATTTTTCCAGAATCCGAGGTGTTCCGTATAATTTTTTTCTTTATTTGCCGCATAATCGACAACCGTCTTCTTACACTTTTTTAATTCGCGATTTTTATAGACGGAAATATACAACGAACTTTTTTCGCCATCGTTTTTTCTGTATACGATAACCCCGAATTCGTTTTTATCGTATGTCTTTTGTCTTGCGATAAAGAAATCGCCGTCATTATAAATCGTTGCCTGCGGGTAATCGAGTCCTCGTTCGTTTAAGGGCCTCGCGAGATACGCCGCGGGAAGATATTCAAACGAATAGCCGCGCGGAATTTCCGCTACGATGACGTTTTTATACGCGTCTACGTAACCTCGCACCTTTTCGTTCCCCGAAAGATAGGTAAAAACAGCGTTTTCGGTATTTAAAACAAACTCGTCCTCACCAGATACTTCTTTGGAAAATATAATGCTTCCCGCGTTTAACTTCGTAGGGTAGGAATGATTGTAACAACCGTCGAAAAGCCTTTCCGCTTCTTTCATGTTGTTTTTTAAACATTCGGACAGATACGGATAATTAAAATTTTTATCAGCAAATTCCTTCGGCATTCTTTCGTCCCAAAGGTCCGCCCGATCGACGGAAAAAGATAATCTGTCCTCGCCGAACGCCAAAACGCCGAGGGTGCCGTTACCCGACATAATCCCTTCGTGCGGAGTAGAGATCTTTCCTTTACAGCGATATATCATATTTTATTCTCTCTTAACCTTTTTATCGGCTTAATTCCCGTCGAATTTAATATATAAACCTATCAGATGACGCCCTTTTTAAGAATTACGTTCGCGTAGACCGCTTTTTCGCCCGTGGCAATTACCGCGTAAGCTTTTTTTGCGCGGTCGTAAAACTCGAAGCGGTCTATGTTCCCTATTTTCACATTCTCATCGCTGCTCGCTATCTCCTCGTATTCCTTCCATATAACGGGGTTTATCTTCCCTTCGTCGCGTTCCATAAGCTTCATCAAAATCACGTTCGGATCGGAATAATCGTCCAGCGGCATTAAAGCAAGCACCGCTTTAAGCATCTCCGCGCCGCCTATTCCGTCTGCGCGCACCACTCTTTTCCCGAACGCTTCCGAGGGGAAATTCCCGTCCGCTATAACTATTTCGTCGCTATGCCCCATTTCGCATAATATCTTCAACAGCTCGGGGCTTATTACATTCGGCACGTTTTTTAACATACTTCACTCCTTTATCCACAAAATTTCCATCGAGTTTAACGTAAGCTCGGTTTTTGCGCCGTCTTTATCGTAGAAATCAGTTTTCTGCTCGCTCGTCGCGTTATTTATTATAGCATATTTTCCGCTCGAAGGATAATAATTACACTCGATATTCGCGTTATCGCAATAACAACGCTTCAATTCTTTACGCCCTACCCAACACATAGCCTTGTATAAAAGCCTTGCGTTATCGAAACTATACGGCAAACCCGTTATATAAAAGCTTCTGCCTTTGCCGTACTCGTTTATCGCCATCTTCACTTCGCCTACGTTCACGTTCCTCTTGAACCTTTCCGAGAAGGTTATATCCAGAACTTTCGTTCCGTCAAGGGCGTAAATGTTTTTCTTATCCTCGCCGTAGTCGATTTCTTTTAACCCCTCCGTCAGCTCGTCCGCTTGTTTTTGTATATTATACTTATCGTTAGATAATGTATAACCTATCTCTTCGTCTACTCCGAGTAC
>CAKQEE010000015.1 GCA_934230055.1 uncultured Clostridia bacterium | reverse complement strand
GTTCTTGAAAAGGCGGAGGGCGTAGTCGTTCAAGACGATACCGCTCACCTCGTATACCCCATGCCGATTACTGCGGAAAACAAAAACGAAGTTTTCGTGGGAAGAATCAGAAAGGACGATACCGTACCCTCCGGAATAAACTTTTGGGTGGTTGCCGACAACATAAGGAAAGGCGCGGCTACGAACGCCGTTCAGATTGCGGAAAAGGCAATCGAACTCGGCGCGGTTAAAAACAACTACGACGGCAGATTCGACAACTGATTTATTACGAAAAAAAACAAGCATTCTCGGGGAGAGTTTTATGAATAAAACGGTATTCAAAGGCACCTGCACGGCAGCTATCACCCCCTTTACGGAAAACGGGATAGATTTGGAAGCTTTCGGCAAACAGATAGACCGCCAGACGGAAAACGGAATAGAAGCTTTGTGCGTTCTCGGAACAACGGGAGAAGCTTCCACCGTGACGGACGAGGAATATGCAATCGTCGCAAGCTTCGCGCGGGAAAAAATAGGCGACAAAGCAAAGCTTATTTTAGGCACGGGTAGCAACTGCACCAAAAAAGCGATAGAAAAAAGCGTGCTTGCGCAAAAACTCGGCGCGGACGGACTTTTGGTCGTTACCCCTTACTACAACAAATGCACCCAAAAAGGGCTTGTTAAATACTATAACGATATTTGCGAAAACTCCGAAGTACCCGTTATATGCTACAACGTACCGAGCCGTACGGGCGTTAATATATTGCCCGAAACTATGGCGGAAATTGCGGAAAACCCGAAAATCGGCGGCATAAAAGAGGCTTGCGGAAACCTTGTTCAGATTGAAAAAACCGCAAAACTCATTGCCGGCAGAACCGCGCTGTACTCCGGCGACGACGGGCTGAATTTCGATATATTGAAGCTCGGTTCTTACGGGCTTATTTCGGTGGTTTCCAACATAATACCGAAAGAAGTAGGCAACGTTGCAAGGTTATTTTATTCGGGCGACGAAGCGGGTGCAAAGACTTTGCAAGAAAGACTTCTCCCCCTTATGAACGCTATGTTTACGGAAGTCAACCCTATTCCCGTCAAAAAAGCCGCCGAGCTTCTCGGATTGGATTCGGGAAGAGTGCGCGCGCCGCTTACGGAGCTGGAACCACAGCACGAAGAAAGCTTAAAACAAGTTCTTCTCTCTTACGGATTGAAAGTAACGCTATAATAAAAAAGACTTCTGAAAAAGGAAATTCTGGAAATAATTTATGATAAACGTTTTAATATTCGGCGCGAACGGAAGAATGGGAAAAAAGGTTAAAGCCGCTTTAAGCGAAAAAAGCGATATGCGCGCTTCGTGCGGCGTGGATATTAAGGAAGATTTTACCGATCCTGAATTTCCCGTGTACGATAACATTTCGGAAGCGACCGAAAAATGCGGTGTGCCGAACGTTCTAATAGACTTTTCTTCGAGATTTTCTCTCGAAACCGTTCTCACCTATGCGGAAAAATTTTGCGTTCCCGCGGTGCTTTGCGCAACGGGTTACACGGAAGAAGACGAAGAAAAAGTTAAAGCGGCTTCCGAAAAAATCGCGCTTTTCCGCTCCGCGAATATGTCGGTAGGCGTAAACGTTTTGATACGCCTTGTAAAACAGGCTGCCGCCGCTCTCGAAGGATTCGATATTGAAATCGTTGAAAAGCACCACAACAAAAAGGTTGACGCGCCGAGCGGAACGGCAAAAATGATTGCGGAAGAAATCAAAAACGTTTTACCCGAAAAATATTTCGTATACGGAAGAAACGGCATAACGGGCAAACGCGATAAAAACGAAATAGGTCTACACGCCGTACGCGGCGGGAATATAGTCGGCGATCACGACGTTATTTTTGCGGGTGAAAACGAAGTCATAACACTTTCTCACTCCGCTTCCGACCGCGCTTTGTTCGCAGACGGCGCGGTGAAAGCCGCAAAATTCATAAGCGGCAAGAATAACGGACTTTACGATATGAACGACCTTTTGGAAGAAGCGGGCTTTTAGCTTACGGACAAATAAACATGCTTGAGGACAACATAAAAAAGGTTTTACGGGAAATATCCGCAGGAAACGACCGCGGCGAGAAAATAACGCTCGTTGCGGCGACGAAAACTGTCCCCGCGGAGATTATAAACCGCGCCATACGCGCGGGCGTGGAAGTCGTTGCCGAAAACCGCGTGCAGGAATTTCGCCAAAAAACCGACTTTATACCCTTCGCTCGGCAAGACTTTATAGGTCGCCTTCAAACGAACAAGGTCAAGTATCTCGTGGGAAAAGTGGATATAATCCATTCCACGGACAGCATAAAACTTGCGGAGACAATTTCCACAGAAGCCGCAAAGCGCGGCGTTACGCAAAAAATTTTGCTCGAAATAAATATCGGCGGAGAAATTTCAAAGGGCGGCTTCCCCCCGGAAGAAGCGGAACGAGCGTTTAATAAAGTATCGGCTCTCCCCTCCGTTAAGGTTTGCGGACTTATGGCGATGCTCCCCAAAACGGAAGACGTAGAACTTCAACGAAAAATGTGCTTGCAAATGCGGGATATTTATGATAAAATAAACGATGCGGGCGGCAACCTTACCGTTCTTTCTATGGGTATGAGCGCGGATTACAAAATCGCCATAACGTGCGGAAGCAATACGATAAGGTTAGGTTCGGCATTGTTCGGCAAAAGAATTTAAGGAGTTTATTTATGGGCGTATTCGATTTGTTCGGAAAAGATCGCAGAACGGGAAACGACAGAAACGGCGAAGGGGCTTTCGGCAGAAACGGTTCGGATTCCTCGCGCACGGCTTTTGCGGAAGGAAGTTTGCGCGGCGAATACAGACCGAACGGTTCCGAAAATTATGCGGAAGAAAAAAACAACCCCGTTTCGGTATTTATGCCCGCATCTTACGAAGAAGTAGAAAAAATTATCGACGCGCTTAAACTCGGAAAAACGGCGGTAGTACATTTAACCGAATTAAAAACCGAAACCGCTTTAAGAATTCTCGATATGCTTTCGGGCGCGATATACGCCTTGGGCGGCGGCGTTTACGAAATGCAGAAAAACATTTTCATGTTCTCTCCCTGCGGCGTAGAGGTCCACGAAGGCTGATTAAAATCAATTATAAATTCAATACGATAAAATAAAAGACTCGATAAGGGCTTTGAAGCAATCCAGAAAGTTAAAACTTTCATCGGCGCGCATCATTCCCGTATCCGAGTCTTTTTTGTTTTTATCGTATTTTTATAAATTAACTTTTTAATATGATACGTCGTTTTGTATAAATAGCCGAGCATTCTTGCTTTTCGGTTTTTTCGGCGCAAATCGAAAATCCGAAAAACCTAATCTACGAACGCGACCGTAAAAGTCGTGCCGAAGCCGATACGGGATTTTAATGAAATTTCCGCGCCGTACAGCTCGCCTATATGCTTAACTATGGCAAGCCCGAGTCCCGTACCGCCCGTAGCTCTGGAACGAGATTTATCTACTCTGTAAAATCTCTCGAAAATTCTCGACTGATGTTCTTCGTCTATACCTATGCCGTCGTCCGATACTTCTACGTATTTTTTGCCGCCGCGCTCGAAAAGTTTTATTTCCGCACGCCCGCCTTGCTTATTGTATCTGACGGCGTTTTCCGCAAGATTCTTTATAAGTTCATAAAAATGCTCACGCTCGCCTTTTAAGGAAATATCGCCGCGCTCGCGCAGACTCACGCCGCGCTCTTCCGCGATAGGCTTTAAGCCCTGAATAACCTCTTCCGCCACGTTTTTAAGGGAAATTTCTTCCGATTTATCGGGCGCACGACGATTTTCCAGCTTACTCAACTTTAACATATCCCCGATAAGAACAAGCATTCTGTCCGTTTCCTTTTCTATGCGCGAAGAGTAATCTTTAATCTTTTCGTCTTTTACGCCGAGGGCAATCATTTCGTTAAAGCCCTTTATCGCCGTAAGCGGCGTTTTAAGTTCATGGGAAGCGTTCGCGAAAAATTCGAGCCGTACCTTTTCGCTCTGTTTCTCCGCGGTGACCTCTGTAAGCACCGCGATTATCGTATCTTTTTCGGTACTCCTTACGGAAACCAAAAACCATTTTTCTCCGAACGAAAGGGTAAATAACCTGTCTTTTTTATCTTTCGCCGTCTCCGAAACCGCCGATATAAACTTTTCGTCCGCCGTCAGCACGTTTATATCTTTTCCGGAAGCGTCTTTCACGCCGAAAATGGTTTTAAGGCTGCGGTTTGCCGCGGAAACCGTAAGGTCGGAATTTATAACGGCTATTCCGTCGGAAACGTTATTGAAAATATAATCAAGCCTTTCCCTTTCTCCGCGAGCTTCCTTTATGCTGTCTTTAAGCTTTTCCGAAACGTCGTTTATGTCGCACAATACTTTGTTAAGCTCCGCGTCTCCCGTAGTCGGAGGTATTTGCTTATATTCCCCGCGTTCGATTTCCGATAAATCGTTCTTTATGGTCTGCAAGGGTTTTAAAAGCCCGCTCGTGCAAATTATTCCCGCCGCACACGAAAGGAAAGCCGCGAAAAACATTATGGAAAGAGTTAGCGGCACACTTTTATTTACGTAAGAGTTTACGCTTTCGACGGGTATCGCAACCCTGATATAATAGGTCGAATCGCCTATCGTTTTCGTTTCGGCGTAATACATCATTTCTTTACCGAGCGTCGCGCTGTAACGTACCACTGTTTTCGGGTTGCCGTTTCTTGCGGCTTTGATCTCTTCTCTGTCTAAATGATTTTCCGCTTGTTCGAGTCCCGTAGCTTCGCTGTCCGCAAGAACCTTTCCGTCGCCCGCGATTACCGTTACACGCACGTCTTTTGGCGCGCCCGAAACGAAATCCACCTGCCCATCGTAGTTTTTTACGTATACGGAGGTAAGTTCTTTTATCCTGTCCGAAGTAATATCTTTATAATCGCTTTTCGTCACCGTAATACCAAGCGCAAACATAACGCAAAGCGCGATAACGGTGATTATAGCGTTAGCTATTATTATCCTTTTTTTCATTTTATAATATACCCCACTCCTCTTACTGTGGCAATTTCCGCGGAAGAATTTTCAAGGGCTTTTCTGAGGGTTGCAACGTGAATATCCAAAGTTCGCGTTTCGCCGAAAAAATCTTCTCCCCAAACCTTTTCAAAAATCTCTTCTCTTTTTACCACCGTTTCCGCACGGGAAACGAGAAGCTTCAATAAGTTGTATTCTTTAAGAGTTAGCGTGACGGCAACGCCTTGTACCGCCACCTCGTGTTTAACGTCGTCTATACAAATATCTTTGAAAGCAAGCTTTTTATCCTCGCTGACCGTCGTACGTCTTAAAAGCGCGTTCACCCGCGCGATAAGCTCTAAAATGCCGAACGGCTTGCTTATATAATCGTCCGCGCCGAGATTTAAGCCCTTTACTTTGCTTATTTCCTCGCCCTTTGCGGAAACCATTATTACGGGAACGTTTTTCGTTTTCGGATCTCTTTTAAGCTCTTCCAAAATCGCGTATCCGTCCGCGCCGTCAAGCATTATGTCTAACATAATCAATGCGGGTATCGTAAGGTTTAATGCCGAAAACAGCGATTTTCCGTCTTCAAACGTTTTTACCGAAAACCCCGCACCCGAAAGCGCACAGGAATAAAGCTCCCTTATGTTTTCCTCGTCGTCCACGGCATAAATAAGCTTCTCTTCCAAAACAATATTCTCCTTTTTTATCCCTGTTTATGGAAGCCTGTAACCGCGTATTCCACCCACTCCCCGATATTCACGGCGTGATCGGAAATGCGTTCCAAATACTTTGCTATCATCATAAACAGTATCGCCTGATCGGCGTTTTTTCCGTCTTTTTTAATAAGTTCTATAAGGTCTTGCTTTATCTTTTCAAAAAGCTCGTCTACCTTATCGTCACACTTTTCAAGGCTTCTCGCAAGTTCCAAATCTCGGTTGATATAACTTTGAACGCCGTCTTTCACCATTTTAACGGCGTACTTTGTCATCTGAACAATGTGTTCGGGTTCTTTGATATACTCTTCTTCGCCGAACTGCCAAGCTATTTCCGATATATCGGAAGCCTGATCCGCTATCCTTTCGAGGTCGGTTATCATTTTAAGCGCGGCGGAAACGTCTCTGAAATCGCCCGCGACGGGGTGTTCCATCAAAAGTATTTTAAGGCAATCCTGCTCTATTTCGTGTTCTAAACCGTCTATATATTTATCTTCCGATATAACCTCTTCGGAAATTTCTCGATTCTTTTTCACAAGTGCGGAAACCGATTTTTCTATCGCTATTTCCGTTGCCCTGCACATACGGATAAGTTTATTGAAAACTTCCGCAAGCTCCGTTTCGTACTTTATTCTTATACTCATTATATACTACCTTCCTTTTTTTGTCAATTTTATATCGAAAAGGGTTTTTACGCGTTTAACGCGGTTTTGATTTTAACCGAATCTTCCCGTAATGTAATTTTCCGTACGCTTATCTGAAGGAGTGGAAAACAGCTTTTCCGTCTTTTCGTATTCGACAAGCTCGCCGAGATAGAAAAACGCCGTTTTATCCGCGATACGCGTTGCCTGTTGCATATTGTGCGTTACTATGACTATGGTTATTTCCTTTTTAAGCTCCGATATAAGCTCTTCTATCTTGCCCGTTGAAATGGGATCGAGCGCGGAAGTAGGTTCGTCCATTAAAAGAATTTTAGGATCAGCCGCAAGCGAACGCGCGATGCAAAGTCTTTGCTGCTGCCCGCCCGAAAGCCCGAGCGCGCTTTTTTTAAGCCTGTCCTTAACCTCTTCCCAAATACTCGCGCGTTTTAAGCTTTGCTCTACTATTTCGTCAAGCTCCGCCTTTTTCCTTATACCGAACGTCCTCGGTGCAAAGGCTATGTTGTCGTATATACTCATAGGGAAAGGATTAGGTTTTTGGAAAACCATACCCACGTTTTTGCGCAGTTCGTTCACATCCGTTTCTTTATCGAAGATATTTACCCCGCCGATAACGAATTCGCCCTCTATTCTGCAACCCTCCACCAAATCGTTCATTCGATTAAGGATTTTTAAAAACGTGCTTTTTCCGCAACCGGAAGGTCCTATAAACGCGGTTACTTCTTTGCCGCCTATTTCTATATTTACGTTTTTCAACGCCTGAAAATCACCGTACCAAAGATTACAGTTTTTTACGCTGATTTCCATTTTTTCGTTAAAATCGTTCATTTAACTTTTTCTCCTTTTTATTTTTCCCCACGTTTTCTTTTTATCGCTTTGCCTATTCCGCCCGCAATAAGATTAAGCGCAAGCACGAAAACAAGCAACACTACCGAAGTTGCCGCCGCCTCGTCGGGGAAACCGTGACTATAAAAATAATATATGTCGAGCGCAAGACTCGTCCCCGGAGACAATACGGAAGCGGGCGTTAAATTAACCACCATGCCTATCGTAAGGATAAGCACCGCGCTTTCACTCACCACCCTGCCTATCGCAAGTATTACGGAAGTGATTATCCCGCCCGCAGCCGTCGGCAAAACTATTTTGAAAATAGTTCTTACCTTGCTCGCCCCGAGCGCGTAAGAACCTTCTCGAAGCCCGTCCGACACCGCAAGCAAGCTTTCTTCGGTAGAACGTATTATTACGGGCAAAATCATTATTGCAAGCGTTATGCCGCCGCCGAGAAGCGAATAACCCCAACCGAACGAGCTTACGAATATCAGATACCCGAAAAGTCCGTACACTATACTCGGTATGCCCGCAAGCGTTTCCCCCGCAAGCCTGATTACTTTTACGATTTTGCCTTTGTTATTCATATATTCCACAAGGAATATCGCCGTAAAAACGCCTATCGGCACCGCAATGACGGAAGCTATCGCCACAAGCGACAAGGTTCCGCAAAAGGCGGGCAGAAGCGTGGGCTTTCTAGACGAATATTTACCGAAAAGCAGATTCAGATTTATTTTACCCACGCCGTCTTTAAGAACAAAGATTATAACGGCAAATAGCGCGACGAGCGAAAGAACGGTACACAGCACGGTTCCGTATCTTAACCCTTTATAAATAACCTTTCCGCTTTTTAATTTTTTGCAATCAGTCCCCTTCATCTTTCGCCTCCGATTTATCCCCCGCCGCTTCCTTTTCTCTAAAAGCTTTAAGCTCCTCTTTTTCAACGCTTGCGTTAAGATTTTCGTCCGCGGCAGTTGCCGCAAGTCTTTCTTCCGCCTTTTTCATTCTTTCTGCGGCGCGTTTTTCTTTCCTCTCCGCCGCCGCGATTTTATCGCGCTTTAATATCGAAAAGCTTGCGTTAAGCAAAAGAGTGAAAGTAAACAGCACCACGCCCGTCACCACAAGCGCGGTTACGGGGTCACCGTACATTTCCGTCGCACCCATCGCGATGTTTGCGGTAAGCGTTCTTACGCTTTGGAAAAGACTTTCGGGCATTTCGGGGCTTCCGCCGATAACCATTATAACAGCCATCGTTTCACCTATCGCTCTGCCGACCGCAAGAACCACGCCCGCAAGTATTCCGCTTTTAGCCGCCGGGAGCATTATTTTGAAGGTTGCTCTCTCTTTTGTCGCTCCGAGCGCGAGCGCGCCTTCGTAATAAGTTCCGGGAACGGCGAACATCGCGTCTAAACTGACGCTTACTATCGTAGGAAGAACCATTATGGAAAGCACGATGGAAGAAGCGAGTATTCCGTACCCCATACCGTTCGGGGATATATAGTCGCGGATAAACGGCACTATTTCCGTTACGCCGAACAAACCGTATATTACGGAAGGTATACCCGCCAAAAGGTTTATAAGCTGGCGTATCGGCGCAACTATTTTTTTAGGACAGAACTTATAAAGGCATATCGCCGTCATAAGCCCTACGCCCACACCCACGATTACGGAAAGCGCGGTAACATATAAGCTCGCGGCAATCATGTTAAGTATTCCGTATGCTGGGGTATCGGCTATCGGAGCCCATTCCGTACCGAATATGAATTTGAAAAAACCTACCTTCGCTATAAAGGGCGCACCCGTTGCAAAAAGATATATTGTTATCGTTATAAGCGCGAATACGGAGAAAAGCGCGCTTATCGCAAACACGCCTTTCATCACTTTTTCTCGCGCCGTTATAATTCCACGAGAAAGCTTCATATATTATTCCTTAAAGTCGGCTATCGATGCCCACTCTTTGATTTCGTTATCGCCCGCGTCTTTGTCGTATATGTTTTTAAGTTCTTCTTTCGTTACGTTATCTACGGGGTTATCTTTGTTTACTATCAGCGCGATTCCGTCGAACGATACCGCATAGGATACGCAAGAGGGAGCTTTTTCCGAATTGAACACTTCCGAAATCATACCGAAATCGCTCACGTCGCCGCCTGCGTTTTTATAACCCGTACCGCTGCCGCCGCCCGCTACGTTCACCGTAACGCCGCTTTGCAAAGACATGAACTTTTCCGCAAGAACTACCATCGGATCTTCAAAGGAAGTGCTTCCCGAAAGATTTATCGTTCCCGTAAGTCCCGACTTTACCTGATATGCGGGCGCGTTGTCCGCCGTCCAGACATATCCGAGTTCAGTCATTATCTTTTCCGCTTCCGCACTCTTCAAGAATTCGAAATAAGCCGCGTTCAAAGGTTTTTCGAGCGCGCTTTCTTTATATACGACGCTCAAAGGTCTGCTTATTTTGTATTCGCCGCTCTTTACCGTTTCCGCACTCGGGGCAACGCCGTCTACTTTAAGTTTTTTAACTTCGCCGGTAACGTAACCGAGACTGTCGTACGCGATTGCGTATTTGTTGTTTTCCACTTCTACCATAACCGCCGCGGTGGAGCTTGCAACAATAACGCCGCCTTTATCCGCTTTGCCTTTAAGCCCCAAAAGCTCCATAACGGCCGCTTTTGTGCCGCTGCCGTCCTCTCTTACGACTACGGTAACGTTCTTGTTTCCGTCGAACTCGGAAGTTTTACCGCCGCACGCGGAAAGGCTTACCGCCCCCGCAACCGTCATCACCGCCGATACGAGCGCGGCTACAAATCTTTTTTTCATCTGCTTTTATCTCCTTTTTTCATTTTGCAACTGCATTATATCGCAATTATAATTTTGCAACTATCATCTTTTATTCAAAATAACGTAAATTTTATGTAAAATAAAAGTCCGAGCTAAAACGCGTTTTCGCGCTTTTCCCGAACTTTATTTTATTACGCAATTATTTAGTTTGCTTTAAGCCGCCCATGCCGCGGGTATCGCCCTGTACTTAGAAAACCATTCGCTTTTATAAAGCGGCTCGTTGTTTCCCGAACACTCCACCTTAACCTCTTCTTTATCGGATATTACTCTTATATTCCCGTTAAGCGAATATCTGTCTCCCACGGAATCTACAAGTTGTTCGCCCTTGGAATTAAGCTCCGTATCTACCATATCCGTTGCGGAAGTGACATATACGAGTTTTGTATATATCGCGACTCTGTCTATAAAAGCCTGCGACGGGAAAACGTTGTTTTTATTGTGCGTATATTGCGTATTCCCCGCGCAGCAGCAAACGCAAACTATTTTAGGCTGGATCACGGAAAGAAGCTTATCGGTAGAAGAGGTCGGCGAACCGTGATGCCCCGCCTTAAAAAGTTCCACCTTGGGAAGAGTGTTCTTTTCTACGAGAGAGGCTTCCCCTTTCTTTTCGAGGTCTCCCGTAAAAAGAAAGTTCCTGCTTCCGTGCGTCAGCAAAAAACAAACGGAATAGTCGTTTTCGTCGTCCGTGTCCTCTTCGTAAAAACGCTGATACAAAAAGGTCATTTTCACACTCTCCGAAAGCGAGTATTCCCTCTTTGCACCGTTAAGCTCCTTGTAACATTCGAGCGCGGTATAAAGCTTTGCGCCGCTCACGACTTCCGCATCGCGTTTTTCCTTGTAGCTCGTGTATACTTTCGTCGGAGATTTTTCTTTACCCGTACGCGCGAACTGAATTATGGTTTCACATTCGTAAATATCGAAAATGCCACCCTCCGCCGCAAACCCGGCGATATGGTCCTGATCCGCGTGCGTCGCGATAACGTATTCGAGCTTACCGTCCGTAACGTAGTTATCGAGATAGCTTTTTATCGTAGGTACGCTGTTTGCCCTGCTTCCCGCGTCTACGAGTATATCCGTTTCGCCCGCTTTTATATACACGCAATCGCCCGTATAATTATTGCCGAGTTCTAAAAAATGTACCGAAAGCTCGCCGTCGCCTATAACGGTGCCGCCGGTTTCGCCCCCCGTTCCGCCCGAACCTTGATTTTTGTTCCCGAAAAGCTGCTCGTAATATTTATCGAACACGGGACGATTGAAAAAGTATAAGTACCCCGTGCCGATTATCGCTACAACCAGAATTATCGCGATAACCGCGATTATGCCTTTTGATAAAGTTTTTTTCTTTCTTCTTACCGTTTTAGCCATTTTTTACCTCCGCGTTAAAAAGCTTTTTATTGTACCGCCGCTTTTACAGTAATTTTTTGCGTAAATCTTCTTCCGTAAGAGAAGACAAATACTTCGGCGGTACGTCGAACACGGTGATTGCGCCGCGCTTTCCTTCTTTATACATTCTTACGACCGCTCTGCCGTAAGCGGCAAGAACGCTGCCCGTAAATTCGGGGTTGCTACCGAGCGTTAAAGAAAGCTCCGCCACGTGCTTCGTCCCCTCGCCCGTTACGCCGGAGCGCAACACCATTCCGCCGTGGAACAGCTTGGAGTGTTCTCTTTTAAGTTCCTCTTCTGAAATAAAATGCACCGTTACGTCGTACTCGTCGAAGTAATTCGGCATCGATTTAATCTCTTGCTCTATGCGCGCTTTATCCGCGCCCTCTTCCACTACCACGAAACATTCCCTCGTGTGTTTTTCCCTTGCCGTAAGCTCTGGGTTTTCACCATTTCTTACAGCCCGCAAAGAAGCTTCTACGGGAACGGTATACTGAATCGCGTTTTTAACGCCTTTAATTCTTCTTATAGCGTCGCTGTGTCCTTGCGAAACGCCCTTTCCCCAAAAGGTATAGTCTTTGCCGTTAGGCAAAACCGCGACGAAAATTTCTCTTGCAATAGAAAAAATACCGGGGTCCCAACCTATGCTTATCGCGCCGAGAGTGCCGCTATTCTTGCCTACTTTGTCGAGCGTATCAAAGTATTCGGGAATTTTCGCGTGGGTGTCGAACGAATCTACGGTATTGAAATCTTTAAGATAACTCGCGGTGGTCGCGGGCAAATCGGTCGCGCTGCCCCCGCACAAAAGCAACACGTCTATTTTTCCTTTAAATTCCGCAAGCTCCGTTACGGAATAAACCTTATCGCCCGTTTCGGGCTTCAATTCGTTCGGATTTCTTCTTGTAAAAATACCGACGCACTCCATATCTTCCGCATTTTTAACGGCGAGAGCTGCACCTCTGCCTAGATTTCCGTAGCCGACTATTCCGACTTTTATCATAATTCTTATATTCTCCTTTATCAGCGTTATTCTTATCGTTGTTACATTATTTTACTATACGGTAAAGGTAAAAAGCAATAATTTTTCCCGATTGCGAAAAAATTTTTAAGATTTTTTCTTTATTCGACCGTTTACGACTAAACGAACCAAAATTTGTAAGCGTATTCGTTATAACATATATACGATTATAACGAGCTTTGCCGTATTAACGTAAAAAGGAATTGTTATGAAAAGAAAAATTCACGTAAGAACACACTCTTTCGACTACCCTTCGGTTATAAAATACGTTGCGCTGTTTGCGGGATTCTACCTTCTCAACCGCATGGGAAAAGAGGTTTATCCCTTTTCCGTTTCTTTGTTTGCCGCCGCGCTTTTAAGCGGGGCTTCGCCCGCCGTCGCGCCCGCTCTGCTACTATGCTCCTTTGCGGCGTGCGGGGCTTTCGGACTTATGGCTTCCGCCGTTGTTCCCGCAGTATTTTTAACCGCTACTCGGCTCGTATACAAAAAGCTTAAAATAAAACCTTCTTACGAATTCGTGCTGTTTACCGCAATATCTCTCATAGGATTTATAGTTATAGGCGATACGGAAAAGCTTATCACAATCGAGCGGCGCGTAATCACGTCTATAATCACGGCGGTTTTAACGCTGTTATCTATCGTAGCAATAAGGGCGGTTTCCGAAAAAGGGCTTAAATTCAAGCTCGGTTTCGACGAAAAAGCCGCCGTCGCCGCGTTGACGGTCGCGTTCGGCTTGGGCGTTTGCAACGCCTTTTCTCCTTACGTATGGAAAGCCGTTACCGTTTTTTGCGTGCTTATATGCTGTTATCTCTACCGCTTCGGGTTAGGCAGTTTTATAGCCGCCGTTTTCGGCATAAGCCTTGCCGTTTATTACCAAAACGTGGAATATATTTCCGTTTCTTTGATTTTCGGCATCGCCGCGGACACTTTTATGAACGTTTCCGGCTATGTTTCCGCATTTGCGGTAGTTCTTGCGGACTTCGTTACGGAGCTTATTTTCGGCGTATACGGCGTGTATTCCGTAAAAGAATTTTTGCCGTGCGTTATCGGCGCGGCGTTATTTTGCATAATTCCTTTTAAGCTTTTGAACGACTTAAAAGAAAAGCTGTACTCTTTCCGCGAAAAGCAACTGGTACGCCAAACGATAAACAGAAACAGACTTATGCTTTCCAACAAGCTATACGAGCTTTCGGGAGTGTTTACCGAAATGTCCTGCGCGTTCACGGCCTTCGGCAAAACACAAATGACCGAAGATAAAGCCAAAGAAGTTTTCGCGGAGGAAATAAAAAATTCCGTTTGCAAAAACTGCACGGGAAACGCGAGGTGCGTCAGGTGCGAAAAAGCTACCGACGAGGGGCTTTATAAAATGCTGGATATAGGCTTTGCAAAGGGCAAGCTTTCCCTTATAGACCTGCCGAAAGAAATAGGCGACCATTGTTTGCACCCGAACGACGTTATTTACGGACTTAACAGGCTTCTTGCCGATTACAGAACCTACTCGCTCGAAAACGAAAATGCGGTCACGAGTAGGCAGTTGCTTGCCGCGGAAGCCTCGGGTGTTTCCGAGATACTGCGAA
>CAKQEE010000014.1 GCA_934230055.1 uncultured Clostridia bacterium | reverse complement strand
GTCTTCTATCGTCTGTTTGGAAGAGGGTTCGCATTTAACTTCCTTAAAATACTTTTCCGCGCCTTCCGTAGCGGTTTTTTCAACGTCGTTCACGCTGCCCGCAACGGTTATCTGAATTTCGTACGCGTTTTTGTCGTTCGCGGAATAGTTAAGTCCGAACACGCCGAGCATAACCGCACCCGCAAGTATCGCGATAACCGCGATTATAATCCATGTTTTCCATTTGGAAATTACGTTACACTTCATATATTAAGCTTCCTCCCTTTTAAGATTAAGGAATTTCTCGCCGTAGTTCGCTATCGGGAGAACGAGGCTTGCGAACATTCTCGCAAATACCATGGTAGAAATAAAGGAAACTACCGCGCCGATGCCGAACGTTACCGCAAAGCCCTTAACCGTTCCCGTGGTAAGCACGAAAAGGCAGAGCGCGACGGCAGCCGCCGCAAAGCACGCGCCGAGTATCGGGAAAGTAGAACGACGGAAACCGTTTTTAACCGCGGTTTTAGCCATTTTACCGTTCTTGAACTCTTCGGAGATTCTTCTGTATATAACCATAAGCCCGTCCGCGGTAAGCACGGTGGAAAGAATTATTCCGACGACGCCGCCGAGCGAAAGTTTTACGCCCGGTACCGCGATAAGCATAAGAGCTTCTATCAAAAGGAACAGCACGAGGGTAAGAGCGGAAATAAATCCGTAACCCTTACCGAGAACGAAGAACGCTACCGCTATAAGTATAGCGACCGCATAAATCGCCACCGCGGATATGAGCGCGGCGTTTTCGCCGTAAGGCGCGGAAACTTCTACGCCGTCCGACACCTCGTACTTATAAGCAAGTCCGCCCGAGCTGATTTGAAGCGCGTTTCTTCTCGCGTCCGCTTCGGTCGCGCCCTGCGAACCGTCGAGCCACATGGAAAGGGTGCTTCCCGTAAAGCTCGTGGCAGAAAGTTCGGAGTTCATAAGCGTGCTGTCGCCGAGGGTAACTTTCAAATAGAAAGTACCTTCGTTCATTTTCGCTTTAAGTTCTTTGGAAGCATAGTCCGTGAAAGTTATCTCTATTCTGTAATACGCGCTTCCGCTGCCGGAATCTATACCCGCGTATTTCGCGCTTTTAATCACCGCGCCGTCCGTAAGGATTTCGTCCGTAGGACTCGAAGAGCTGCCGCCGTAAAATTTAAGTTCGCCGTAAGCCGCAACAACGCTTATATCCTGCGAAAGAGCGGTGGTATCGGGTTCGCCGTATTTGTTGGCGGAAGCTTTCGCTTCTATTCTTATATCGTAGTCTTTTACCGCTTCGTCGGTGCTTTTAACCGCCGTTACGGAATACGTCTGGTAGCCAAGAGCGTCCATTCTCTTTTTGAGAGTGCGTATAACCTCGTTTACGTCCTCGACCTCTTCTACGTTGTCTTTTGCGAGCGTAAGCGTATAAGCCGTGCCGCCTTTAAGATCGTAATCCAGCTCGATAGCACCTATAACGCCGTTGTAATTTTTTACGCCGACGGAAAAGGTAGCGAACGTCATCGCGATAAGAAGCGCAATCAAAACGCAAATTATCGTAAGTAACGTAATTGACTTTCCTTTCTTCATTTTTGCCTCCGTGCGACGACCTGCGCCGCCGCTTTACTTTAAAACAAGCCTATTAAAAATTATATAACATTTCCGCCCTTGCGGTCAATGATATTTCAAAAATTTTTTGTATAAAAAAACGTTTTGCGACGATTTTCTTTGAATTTTGCGGTTTACGAGCGAATTTTTCCGCTACATGCCGCCATTTGTGACGAAATACCACGCTGCAAGCCCCACGAGAGCCGCGCCGATAAGCACCAAAGACAAAATCTTCGGCACCGACTTCGGGTATCTACCCCAAGTCCTTCCCGATTCGCCGTTGACGTAAAAATTGAAAAGCTTTTTCTTGTAATTGTAGTTGCCGACGTATACGGGCAGCATCACGTATTTATAAGTAACCCTTTCGTGCCGCGTGGAAACATTAAGATAGGCAACTCTGTCGTAAGAATACTGCGACAAAATTCTGTTGCGCAATTCCTTGTCTATAACGCCCTTCGCTTTTTCCCAGCACCCGTCAAGCCCCTCGTCGTACTGATACGCCATAAAGCCCAAAAGGTAGTTTTCTTCGTAAACCTTTCCCGCGTCGGTATCGTACGGGCGGATTTTATCCAGCTTTTGCTGATCGAGTTTGGAACCGGCGGTTATAAGAACGTCGTTGAAATCGTCGTAATAAGTGCCGCTTATATTGCGCCAGACGGTATAGGTTTCCGTTCTGCGATTTTTTCCGGAACCCACCGTACGCGTATGCGTGGTGCCTATTCTCCCCTCGTAACAGGAAGTGGTGTGGCTGTCGAAGGTAAAACAAGGCATATAAACGCCGTTCACGTTTTCCGCGGTGAGGTGTTTTTTAAACTTCCTCGGTGCGAAAAAACGCTTTTTCGCCCACGTTTTGGAATATTCGACCGCCTTTTCTTCTCCGAACGAGAAAGGGATAAGTCCGTTAGGTCTAAGCCCCGCAAGCTCTTCCGTTTTACGAACATGAGCCGTTCCGCAGAACGGGCAAAGCTTTGCGGTCTGCCCCGCTTTCAGCACGACCTTTGCGCCGCAGTTATCGCAGGAAAAGACTACCGCTTCTTCCGCGTTCCATTGCCTGTCTTTGCCAAGCGCGGAAGATAAATCCAGCTCTTTCGCCGTGTCGCCCTTTTCAAACTGCACATTCGTGCCGCAATGAGGACAAGAAAGGCATTGCCCTTCCGGATCGAACACCATATTCGACCCGCACGAAGGACATTTTTCCGTTTCCGTGCCTACTCTGCGACCTTCCGCGCCTATTTTTTCAAAGCTCTTTCCCGCTTCTTCGCTCATGTATAAATATCCTTTTCCTTTCGTCCTTTACGGAAAAATCAGTCTGCGGGAGCGTTAAGCTCTTCGAGCATTTTCGCAAGGTCCGCGCCGTGCACGTCTGCCGCTTCGCCTACGGTTTCGCCGTGAGCGAGCGCGCAACCGAGGCAATGCATGCCGTATTTCATAAGAATGTCGCCCGCCTTGGGGTTAATCTGAATCGCTTCAAAAATAGTGGTGTTTTCGGTAATTTTGTTTGCCATAATATTTATTCCTCCGATTTGCTTTTAGGCTTTTTGGATTTAACCTTAAAAAAACGGTAAAACCCGAAATTTTACCGTTTTATTATATAATTATTTTCGCTATAAGTCAATACTTTTAAGGGTTTTGTTGCCCTCAACCTGCAAAAAACCCTTTTTACGAGGTCGGTTTAATGGTCAACCGCCGAACGCGCCCGATATAAGCTGCGCGGCTTTTACGCCTTAAACGCTTTTGCGGCGGGCTTTAATTTCAGAGCGGCGGGCTTCGCTATGCGAACGCGCTTTGAAAGCCCGCTTTGCGAATCCGCTCCGTAAACCCTTTCCGCGCGAATTTGCTTCGAAAATTTACTCCGCGGCGTTCTCTTTATAAGACTTGTAGTAATAGTCGCGGTGTTTTTTTCTGCCGGCAAAATTGAACACGGTTCCCAGAACGTTCGCTCCGCTCTCTTCGAGGTCGGAAACGGTACCCTTAAGCTGACGGGAGCTTACCCTGTCGCACCCGACTACGAGAATAGTCGCGTCCGTGCTTCTCGAAATACAGATAAAGTCCGAAGCTCCGCCGACGGGAGGACAATCGAGAAGAACGAAATCGAAATTATCGCGCGCCTGCGAAATGAGGCTGCCGAACTTGCCCGACATAAACAAAATGGTGGGGTTGTCTACCGTGCTGCCGCAGGTAACGGCGTAAACGTTCTGATACTCCGTCTTTTTGATAACCTGTTCCAACTTCTTCTCGTCTTTGAAGTAATCGGTCATACCGAGCTGGCGTTTGAGCTTGAACGCTCTGTGAAGGTTCGGTTTACGGAAATCACATTCGAGAACGAGAACCTTTTTGCCTATCGCGCCGAGGGCTATCGCAAGGTTCGCGGAAACGGTAGTTTTCCCCTCGCCCGGAACGCTCGACTGTATCTGATAAACCTTGTCGCTGTCACCTTCGTGCAGGAACACGAGAGTATCGGCAAGCTTTTCGAGATTCATATGAAGAAGCTCGGTTTGATTTTCTTTTTTTCTGCCCTTAACGGAAACTATGCTTAAAATGTTTTTCTTTCCGCTTATCGATTCCACGCGGTCTACCGTGGTGATTCTGTCGTTTATAAAGTACATGGCAAGCGACACGAGCAGCGCGGCGACTATGCCGACAACGAAGAACAAAACTGTGGTTTTGGTCGCCGAATAAACGTTGGTTATCGCGGGGGTTTCGCTTAAAACTCTAAGTTCCACCCTGCCCTGAAAGTTTTTGTAGCTGCCGTTATCTTCTTTTTCCTGTGCGTAGTCGTTAAAGCTGTTTATGATTGCAAGAAGCTTATCCCTTGCCTCTTCGCCATCTCCCGCAACGTAAGTTACGGTGGCTACCCACGCTTGGTCGTTATTCTGCTTCGCGGTGAATTTAGCACCCGAAACGGAAACGTTTTCCCCGAGCATCACGCCCGCTCTTTCCATTATTATGGCAGAACCCATAACTTCCAGAATGGTAGGCGTATAAAGACTGCTGTACTGAATATCGCTTTTTTCCGCCTTGTCTCCGCCGAGGTCGGCTTTGATCATAACGCTGGTGGAAGCCCTGTATTGTTGTTTTCTCATAACGGAATACGCCGCGCCGACCGCCGTTGCCGCGATTATCACCGCGAGCATCATAATCCAGTATTTTTTTACGATATACCAGACGTCGCCGAGACTTATTCCGTTTTTTTCGTTTTCCATACTCTCTCCCCTTCTTGAAAAGGTTTATCTCGATTATTTTAATATATATATAGCGATTTGTCAAGATAAAACCGACAAATCGCTCGTTATTTTGTCGTTTTTCGTAAAATACGCGAATTTTTTAAGAATGAACGTATTGTTTTATGCTGAAAGCCACGTTCGTCATATGGTCGCCCACCCTTTCCAGATTAGAAACGGTTTGCAGATACACCGAGCCTACCTGTGCGGAACACTCCGCTTTTTTAAGGCGTTCTATATGCTTCATTTCGAGGTCTACGTTAAACTGGTCTATCATCTCTTCCAGCTCGTCTACCTTATGAAGCGCGGAAAGGTCGCGCTCGTCAAAGGCTTTTATCACCGCCTCGTAAAGGTTATCCACAGTATCCGCCACTTCTTTAAGCTCCTCTTTTGCTGTCTGCGAGAAGTCTACCCCCTCGTCCTTTAAGCGGAGCGCGTATTCCATAATGTTTTCCGCATAGTCGCCCACTCTCTCCACGTCCGTTACCACGTGATAATAAGAGCCGACTTTCTTTTCGTCCTGCAAAGCAAGGTCTTTGCCGGAAAGAGCGGTTAAGTAAGCGGTTATGTTCCTGTTAAGGAAGTTTACCGTTTCCTCGTTGGTGCGAATTTCTGCGGCGTTATCGTACTTGCCGTCTACAAGCATGGCAACCGCAAGGTCTATGTTCGTTTTCGCTATGCCGAACATTCTTACGATTTCCTTCTTTGTATTGTTCACCGCGATTGGCGGGGTATCGAGAAGTCTTTCGTCTATGAACATAAAGCGCATAGGATTTTCTTCTTCGTTCTTTCTAGGTCTTATAATCTGCGTAGCAAGATAAACTATGCCTTTTACGAACGGCAATAAAACTATCGTGGTGAATACGTTGAAAAGAGTGTGGAAGTTTGCAATCTGACGTTCTCTCGAAGCACCGCTTATCGCCTCCATAAAAGACACGAACTCTTTTTGCCAAATCCAAAGCGGAGCAAGTACGATAAGACAGCCGAAAACGTTAAATAAAAGGTGAATGAGCGCGGTACGCCTTGCGTTTGTGGAAGTGCCGATACTGGAAATCATAGCGGTCACGCACGTACCTATATTAGAACCTAAAATGATGAATACGGCGTTCGGCAAACTGATGCTCGAACCCAGAACGATGAGAATACCCGTTATAGCGGTAGAACTTTGAATAAGTGCGGTAACCGCCGCGCCTATGATAATCAGAACGACGGGAAAATGGTCGCCGCGGAAAAGCACGTCGAAAAACGGCTTTAAAATATGTTTCGTTTCGGGATCTTCGTAGATAATCTGATTAACGGAAAGACTCATTACTTCGAGTCCCAAAAAAATCATGCCGAGTGCGAGAAGAATATAGCCGACCTTGTTTACTTTATCATTTTTGATAAACAAGCCCATAACCGCACCCGCCGCCGCCACAAGACAGCAATAAGCCGCCGCGTTGAAGCCCACTCCCACGAGCGACAAGAATTGCGCCGTGACCGTCGTGCCGATATTCGCGCCCATTATGACCGAGGTCGCCTGCGCAAGCGTCATAAGTCCGACGTTCACGAAACCTACGAGCATAACGGTGGTTGCCGCCGAGCTTTGCATAATAACGGTCATAGTCGCGCCGACGCCTACGCCCGCAAAGCGGTTGCTCGTCATTTTGCCGAGAAGCTTTTTAAGGTTATTACCCGCGACGCGCTCTAAATTATTGCCCATCACGTGCATACCGAAAAGCATCATCGCCATTCCGCCGAGCAGAAAGAAAACGTTTTCCAATACACCGTTGCCCATAAAAATTCCTTATATCTTTTTCTTTTAGTATAAAAGCAAGCGTTTCTATAATACAACACGAGACTGCAATTAGTCAACTTTTTTATAGCGGGTAGGTTAAAAAAAGCAGTAATACGCGGCATTTCTTTTTTATATCCCTTTCGATACGCACGCTTTTAGGTATTAAAAGAGATATTCGCTCCGCTTATATTTCACAAAAAGTTATCTTTCGGGTATTTTCCCTTCCGTTTTAAGCCCCGCGTAATTATTCTGGCGCAAAGCTTCGTACACGCCCACGCACACGGAGTTGGAAAGGTTAAGAGAACGTGTTTCGTCTCTCATAGGAAGCCTTACGCACCTGTCGTAATACTTTTTAAGAAGAGGTTCGGGAAGCCCTTTCGTTTCCTTGCCGAAAACGAGAAAGTCTCCGTCTTTATAAATTACGTCCGAGTGAACGTGCTGCGCCTTGGTAGAGAAAAACCAAAAGTTTTCGCCGTTATAATACTTGTCCATAACCTCTTCTATATTGTCGTAGTATCTTATATCGAGGAAGTGCCAGTAATCGAGTCCCGCCCTTTTAAGCTGCTTATCCGTCACCTCGAAGCCGAGCGGACGCACGAGATGCAAAACGCTTCCCGTAACGGCGCAAGTCCTTGCTATATTTCCCGCGTTCTGCGGAATTTCCGGTTCTACCAAAACTATATTAAAAGCCATATTTATACGCTCCTTTTTTTCTTTCGCGTTTTATTTCCTCGTTTTTTTAACCGTCGGTGCGCCGTCGATACGGCGTTATATCTTACGTGACGCCGACGCGCCGCTTTAAGTATTTGCACGCCGCCGACGCGCCGCTAATACCCCGCGCCGAAATCTCTGTAAAGCCCGCGGCGGCGGGAACTTATAAGCCGATAATCTTTTTCCGTTTTTACTTCCGCGCGCAAAAAGTCCGAAGAGGAGGCGGCGCAGATATTCCCGCGTGTGTTTGACAAAGCCGCGTAGTTTTCCGCGCACAAGCCCATAACCACGCCGTTTGCGAAAGCCCCCGCCCGCAACATTATTTGCGGTGCGAAGCCCGATAATTTTTTGAACAAACAGATTATAACGTCCGCGTCGCACTGGGCAAGCACGCGCGCCGATTCGGGAAAATATAAATCTTCGCCGACGATAACGCCTATTTTGCCCGCGGAAGCTTCGTATACGCGGAAGCCCCCGCCCGCAACGAATTCGCTGTCTTCCAAAGAATGAACCATATCCGTTACGCCGAGGATTTTGCCTTTATCCGCAATCACCGCGGAATGACGGAACACTCCGTAGGTATCCGTGTCGCAACCGCTTATAACCGTTGCGGAAATCTGACGGGAAAGCCTTGCCACGTCCTGAAAATATTCCGTTTCCCCGCAAAGCTCTTTTTTGTAGCTCACAAGTCCGAGCCCGTTAAACCCGAACGCCACAAGGTCGCTTTTGCCTATTCTGTCAAGCCGCCGCTGCCACGCGCCGTTCACGGTATCCGCCGTCGCAAAGGTTATTTTCATTCTCGCTCCCCGAAAAGATTATCGGTAACATTATATTTTCTTTTCGGAAAAATTGTTAATCGTCTTAAACCTTTTACGGGAATAACGGAGATATTATTTCTTCTATTTCCGCAACGCTTTCCGCCTTCGATAAAGCTATTCTCGCGTTTTTCGCGTTCGTCATGCCCTTTAAGTAATAGGGCGCGAACTTTCTGAATTCCACGGCGGCGCGATTATCGCCTTTTCTTTTAGACGCAAGTTCTAACTGACCGAATATAAATTCTTTTTTCGTCATAGCGGCGGGAATTTTTGTCAATCGGGAAAAAATAAGCGGGTTCTCTATCGCACCCCTTCCTATCATTACGCCGTCCGCTCCCGTGCGTTCCGTCATCAAATCGGCGTCCGCTTCGGTAAAAATTCCGCCGTTTGCGATTATCGGAATATTTACCGCCTTTTTAGCTCTGGCGATCGCCGCATAGTCGATTTCTCCCGAATAATAATCTTCGCGAACTCTGCCGTGAATCGTCACGAGGCTCGCGCCCGCGTCTTCCGCCATTTTGCAAAATTCCGCGGCAATATCGTCGCCGCGCTTTAACCCCGTGCGAATTTTAACGGTAACCGTTTTTCCCGTTTCCGCAACCGCCTTTATCACCGCTTCCGCGCGGCGAATATCGCTTAAAAGCGCGCTTCCCTCGCCGTTTTTGAAAATTTTCGGCACGGGGCAGCCCATATTTATATCTATAACCTTAAAATCTTTAAGTTCTTCGCTTTCCGCCGCCGCGCGCATATAATACGGTTCGCTTCCGAAAAGCTGCGCCGCCGTATAGTCTATATCCCGCGAAGATTTTCCCCCGCCGTCAAGATTTTTTTCGCCGCAATACAAAAGTTCCGCCGTGCCGCCCGCTTTATAAACGGTGCCTTTCGCGCTGACAAGCTCCGTAAAGCAAAAGCCCGCGCCGAGCTTTAACGCGAGCGTTCTGAATGCGTAGTCCGTATACCCCGCCATGGGTGCCAGAAAAACGTTATTCGGCGCGGTAACTTTCCCTATTTTTATCGGCTGTATCTGCATTTGCTGTTCCTTCCGCCTTTAATTTCGCAGGTTTTCTTTGTAACGCTATAAAGTTTACCAAATCGACGCAAAAATAGCAAGTGATTACCGCCACGGCACAGCCGTAAACGTTAAAAGACGGATTTTTTACGAGTATTATTTCCGCGCTTATTTTTACCGCCGCCCCTATCGCCATGGAAAGCACGGCAAAATACGGCTTGTTTTCCGCTATTAAAACGGCGTTCTGCGTTTGCAAAAGCGATAAAAGCGCGGCGGAGGGCGCAAGAATTTTAAGAAGCCGAGAGGATATTTCCCGCTCGCTTTGCGGCAAAGATCGAAAAAGCAAATTTATTATATTCGGCGCGAAAAAATATAAAATCGCCGCCGCGGGCAAAGAGAGAAAAAGCGTCAGCGCGATTGCTCTTGCCGAATTTTTCTTTCTTTTTTCCTTCGTTTTCCCTGCGGAAACGGCAGGTATCGCCGCAGCCGCAACGCCGTAGCACACCGCCGCGGGAAGCCCCGCTATCGTGCTTGCCACGCCCGAATACAATCCGTAAAGCGCGGTGGAATTTTCTTTATAACCGCTTAAAAGGTTTATCACGATAAAACTTTCCGCAAAAGCGCACAGCGGAAAAATTATGCCGAGAAGGGTTACGGGAATCGCCGTTTTTATAAGTTTTGCCGTAACGCCGCTTTCCCTCTTTGCGATTTGCTCCCAGCCGAAAGCGGGAGTACCGCCGTTGACGTGTGCGCCGCCGAAAGCGGGAGTGCTTGCGCAAAACAGCGCGCCGCCGAGCCTCGCCCGTTTTTGCCGCGCTTTATAAACAGAAAAAAGATATATCGCCGCAGCCGCTTCCGAAAGGGTTATGGCAAAAGCCGCGCCCGCCGCCGCGCGCGGAGTGTCGCCGCCGAATAACTTTACGAACGTAAGACCGAAACAAAGCTTTACCGTTTGTTCTATTATTTGCGAAATCGCCGTGGGTTTCATATTCGCAAGCCCCTGAAAATACCCGCGGAAGGGCGTTATAAGGCAAACGAGAAATACAGCGGGCGAAATCGCCGCGTAAGATAAATAAGCGTTTTCGTCGCCCTGCGCGGCGGAAAGCGGCTTCGCGAACAAAAACATAAAAAGCGAAAATACCGCGCCGAGCGCTGCAAAAAGTTTTAAGCCCGCAAAAAGATAGTCCTTCGCCCGTTCTTCCCTGCCCGCTTTGTCTCCGCTTGCAATCAGCTTGGAAAGCGCGGAAGGCGCGCCTGCGCCGGAAAAATCGAGCAGCACGGTATACACGGGAAAAACGAGTTGGTAAAGACCTATTCCCGCGCCGCCGAGAAACGCGGTAAGCGGCACTCTGTAAGCCGCCCCTATGATTTTTGCTAAAAACGTACCCGCGCCGAGTATCGCCGCGCCCGAAACGAGATTCTTTCTCTCTCCTCTTTCCTCCGCCCCCGCCGCTCGTTCTGCGCCCGTACGGGCGGTAAGCTTTTGTTTCCTTTCTTTAATTTCCCCCGCGATACGCCCTTCCTTGATACACCCTTCGTTTTCGGGAATGAAATTCATAATCGCGCCGCCGTTATTCGCCGAGTTGTTTGGATAGCAGCAACGCGGCAAGCCTTACCGTTTTAACGTCGTTCGCGTTGAAGGTGCGCTCTTTTTCGTTATCGAACAGCACCACCGCGCCGTAACCGTAGCCGCTTGAAAAAATCGGCACCACAATTTCGTTTTCGGCAAGAAAAATTTCGTTTTTCGCGGGGGATAAAATCTCGCCGCCGTCCGCCCGAGATATAAGCAGGCTCTTGCCGCTTCTTATAATTTTATCAAGCTCATCGGAAATCTTTTTACCGATAAGTTCCTTTTTCTTTCCTCCCGCGCAATAAATCACTTCTTCGGAATCGGTTATAAGACAGTTTTTTTCGGTAAGCTCCGCAATGCCTTCCGCAACGTCCGCCGCTATCGGCAAAATCGCGCCCGTCGGCGAATATTTTCTTATAACAAGCTCGTCCTTTACCGTGTACATTTCCAAGGGGTCGTTATCCTTCCACCTTAAAGTTTTTCTCATTTCTTTGGGAAGCACTACCCTGCCGAGATAATCCAGCCTTCTTACTATTCCCGTTTTTTGTTCTTGCATAAAGCCCTCCTTTATATAACCTTATTTTGTTAAAGAAAAAGTCTTTTATGCGCCCACGTTTCTATTTGAAGATTTATTTTGAGATAAAACAGGTTTCTCCGTTTCGGTTTTTATGTACGAAAAAGGGCGAAGGGACTTTCGTTCCCTTCGCCGCGAAACGGTTTATTCAGAGGCGTTAATCGCGTTTATCGTCGTTTTGAGTTTTTCCCGCAGAGAATTTACTTTTCCGTCGTTCTGAGCCGCGCCTCTTGCCATTGCTTCCGAAGAATCTCTTTTTTATCTTTCGAGATTCTTCATAAGCCCGTCAAAGTTTGCCCGTTTCAGAATGACAAGGGTAAATATATAAAGCCTCCCTCCAAGAGGGAGGGGGACCGCGTCAGCGGTGGAAGGAGAATATCGCGCGCCATAGTTACATATACAAGGCACTCTACCTCAGTCACCCTTCGGCGACAGCTCCCTCCCCGAGGGAGCCTACATTTTCTCCGTCTTTCCGAGCATTGCCCGCGGAGCTACCGCCCGCGAAGAATCTACCAGTCGTCTTTCGGAGTGGTTTTAATATCGTCGTAATATTCAAAATACCGTTCTTTATCCGTTTTTTTACGTTCGTCCGCCCATTCTTCGGGATAGCAGGCGTCCTCTTCCTTGTCTTCCGCTTCTCTCATATAGTCGTATTGCGATTTAGGTGTGCCGCACATGGTTTATCCTCCTTTGCAAAACGGATTTAATTGCATTTTTTCGCATTGTTTTTTCTGCAAACGCAAGCCGCGTTTTTATTCCCCGCACGATGCGGGCAATTTTTTCCGCAACCGCCGCGTACGCACTTAAAAAACAAAGTCGCAACCGCCGCCACCATTATTATAACCGCTAAAAGAGAAAAAATCAAGCCGCTTTCGCCGCTAAATAGACGGTCTCTCAAATTTCCTATTCCGTTTATGATAAGCGCGACAGAATAAGCCGCCGCAAACTGAAAAAACACCATAAACGCGAAAAGCTTTGGGCTTTTCAGCTCTCCGTACGCCACGGAAAGCGCGGAAACGCACGGCGGCGACAACAGCACGAACGCCATAAAAGCATATGCGGAATACCCGTTTCCGAAAAGGGCGGCGGGATTTTCCGATAAAAGCGCAAGAGTTTCCGCAACCGCTTCTTTTGCGAAAATTCCCGAAATCAACGCGACGGAGCTTTCCCAACCGGTAAAACCCAAGGGATAAAAAACAAATTTAAGCTTGTTCCCGATAAAGTAAAGAAAACTTTTTTCCGCCACGCCGCGGGTATATCCGCCGCTGCCGACGTTTTTAAGAACCCATAAAACGACGGAAGCGGTAAAAATCACCGTTCCCGCCTTAAAAAGAAAATCTTTCGTCTTTTCCCACAGCACGAAAAAAACGTCTTTAAGAGAGGGCGCGCGAAGGGTGGGCATTTCCAGCAAAAACTCTTCCGATAAGCCACCGAAAGGCTTTAACGATTTAAGTATTTTACCGAAAAAAGCCACGGCGATTATGCTTAAAAAATATGCGGAAGAAGCTATTATCGCGCTGCCGCCGAAAAGCTCCGCGGCAAACCACCCGAATACCGCCGTTTTTGCCCCGCAAGGCATCATCGGCGCAAGAAATATCGTCGCGCGGCGTTCCCCCTCGCTTTCTATCGTGCGGGAAGCGGTTATCCCCGTCACCGCGCACCCGCAGGAAACGGTGAGCGGCAAAAGCGATTTTCCCGAAAGCCCGAACGCCCTGAAAAGCCTGTCGAAATCGAAAGCTATTCTTGCGGCGTAACCGCTTTCTTCTATAACGGAAAGAAGCAAAAACAGCACGAGAATCTGCGGGAGAAAGGATAGCGCGGTACCCGTTCCTTTTATCACCGCTTCCGTTAAAAAGCTCACCGTCCATTCGCTCGCGCCGCTCGCCCTTAAAGCCGCCGCCGCGCCGTCTTTCGCAACGCCGAAAAGCTTTGCCACGGCTTCCCCGACCGCGCCGCCTATCTTTAACGAAAGAAAGTAAACGAGCGTCATCACGAGCAAAAATATAGGTATTCCCCATATTTTATGCGTTAAAACGTCGTCTGCGCGCCGCGTGAATTTTTCCGCCCGCGTTTCCTTTTTTCTTATTATTCCTCCTATATTTTTCTCTATAAAATCGTAAGCCGCCGCCCCTTCCGGTATCTCTCTTTCGGCGCGGCTTTCGGTGTTTTTTTCGTTTAACGCGGCGGTTTTCGCCTCCGAAATCAGCTCTTCGAGACCTCTCCCTTTCAAAGCGGAAATTTTTACCGCGGGAACGCCGAATAAAAGAGAAAGCTCTTTTTCAAAAAGCTCTATTCCGTTTTTATCGAGGTCGTCGCAAAAATTCACGGCGAGAACGAGCGGAATTTTAAGCCGAACAAGCTCGCACGTCAGATAAAGATTGCGTTCGAGATTAGTTCCGTCCAGAACGTTTATTATCGCCTGCGGCGGAGAATCTTTAAGGAAGTCCGTCACCGCCCTTTCGTCCGCAGAGTCCGCGGAAAGAGAATATAGCCCCGGCAGGTCTGTAATCTTAACGGACTTGTCTTTTTTATACGCGCCCTCTTTTTTCTCTACGGTAACGCCCGCAAAGTTGCCCACCTTCTGATACTTTCCCGTGAGCGCGTTAAAAAGCGTGGTTTTGCCGCAGTTGGGGTTTCCGATAAGAGCGACGTTCATATCTCGTTCTCTTCCCTTGCCGCTGTCACTTCTATTTTTTCCGCCGCCGATTTTCTTATCGCCATATAAAAATCTCGCACCTTTATTTCGATAGGATCACCGAGCGGAGAGGTTCTTATAAATTGCACGCTCGCGCCCTCGGTAAGCCCCATTTTCAAAAGCCTGCTTTTCGTTCTCTTTTCGCAACGCACCGCAAAAACCTTGCCGCTTTGCCCCTTTTTAAGCCCGTCGAGTTTCATAAAAATATTTTATGAAATCAATGTAAAAATGAGAACGTCGGCTTTTATATTTTTTATAAGTTTATAGCTTTACACTCAATACTCTTGTCCGTACGACTTAATATTTGTATTCGTAATTTACTTATTCGCGCAACTTCATTTTTGCAGTCAAACGTTCAT
>CAKQEE010000013.1 GCA_934230055.1 uncultured Clostridia bacterium | reverse complement strand
ATGTGCGGATAAAGAGCGTAGTTCTGGAAAACCATCGCTATATCTCTGTCTTTCGGCGCGACGTTGTTTACGAGATTTCCGTCGATGTAAAGTTCGCCGGAAGTGATTTCTTCAAGTCCCGCTATCATACGAAGAGTGGTGGATTTACCGCAGCCGGAAGGTCCGACGAATACGATGAATTCCTTGTCCTCTATATCGAGATTGAAGTCCGTTACGGCGGTTACTCCGGACGGATATACCTTGTAAATGTTTTTAAGATTCAGACTTGACATAATTTTCCTCCGTCTGTTTTGGTATTATCTTACCCTTATATTTTACAACAATCGGGCGTTAAATACATTCGTCAAATGTTATAAATTTACATTCTAATATTGTATAAACTGCACAAACGACTTTTTTCGGCCGCGTTCGACGGATTTTTCGCCCTTTTTTCACCGTTTTAAGCGTTCCGCATTGTCTGCCTATTGCGGAAGCCTGCCGTTTCTTTCCGTAAAACTATCCGCCGAAGCCCTCCGCCATCTGCCGGATTCCTCCGCTGCCGCGCCGAGTGCTTCCGCCATTCTCTTTGCTTTTTCCTCTAACCGCGCCGAAAGCTTTTGCAAAGTCAGTCCAACTCGTCGAGGGTAAGCTCGTACGCGGGCGCGAATTCTTTAAGGAAATACTGAACCTCGGGCGCGCCGCAGTTTTTCAGCTCTTCCCCGATGCTCTTTTTCGCCTTCTTGAATTCCGAATTGCCCGCTTTCACCTCTTCCGCGCATTTAAGATACGCCGCGAGCCTGTCCGCGTATTTCACTACTTTATGCTCTTCGGAAGAGGTATCGGGAAGAACGTATTTTTCGTACTCCGTGCGAAGTTCTTCGGGAAGCATTGCGATAAGCCGTTTACAAGCAAGTTTTTCAAGGTCTTTATAAGAATCTCTGATTTCGGGATTGAAATATTTTATGGGCGTGGGAAGATCCCCCGTGATAACTTCCCCCGATTCGTGATACTGCGCGAGCATAACGACGAGTTTTTCGTCGAGCGTTCCGCCGTAAAACTTGTTTTTTATAAGCGCGAGCGCGTGCGCGATTACCGCGACCTGCTGACTGTGTTCCATAATGTTTTCTTCTCTTACGGAACGCATAAGCGACCAACGCTTTATGTATTTCATTCTGTTTATAAAGGCGAAAAACTTAAACATAAACTCTCCTTTAAATTTAAGACTATTCGATTGTACCACAAAAAAACGCTTGACGCAACGATATATAAAATGTTATTATAAGTTTAATAAAAATTCAAATATTCGCTATGGGTGCCGAAAGGCTGAGATCAGACCATCGAATCCGCAAGGTAATGCTTGTAGGAAAAGCGTCGTAAATCACATCGTAAAACCGTTACGCACCCCTTTTTGTCGGGTGCGTTTTTTATAGCGAATAAAAGGAGCGTTATGTTTAATTTACTTTCCCCCGCGGGAGATCTTTTAGATGCTTCCGCACCCGTACTCCTCTGGATTACGGTAGCCGTGCTTGCCCTGATTATAATTTCGGGCGTAGTCGTTTTTTTCGCCGCGAGAAAAGCTTTTTCCAAATACGTAAAGCACTCGCTTTTTTGCTTCCTCGTTTATTCGCTCGTCGCGGGTATTTATATGCTTGCCTTAACGATAGCGAAGTATTACGGCGCGGGCGGCAAATACGAAGGAAAAGATCAGGTAACCTATATCTTTTTGCCGATTTGTATTTCGCTTTTATTGATACTTTCTTTTGCCGTTACCGCCTTTTTCGGCGCAAAAAACAAGTCTTATGCCCTTAAAATAGTCAAAATCGCAGAAGCTTCCGCCGCCGCGCTTTCCGTTATCGTAACCCTCGTTCTTATATTCGTATACTTTAAAAACAATATCAAAGGCGACGGATATTACGATCCTTACGTTAATAACGTCGCGCTGTACGTTTCCGCCGCGCTGCTCGTTGCGGCGGCGATTGCCGTAGCGTTCGTCACCGAAAGAAAGGATAAAAGCGGCTTCGATTCCCGCGCGCTTGCGTTTGCGGGCGTTTCCGTTGCAATGTCCTTCGCTCTTTCTTACGTTAAAATATGGGAAATGCCTCAAAAAGGTTCGGTAACTCTTGCTTCCATGCTTCCGATTATGCTTTTTGCTTACGTATACGGAGCAAAAAAGGGCTTGCTCGTCGGCGTGGTTTACGGTATGCTTCAAGCGGTGCAAGATCCGTACGTTATTCACCCCGCGCAGTTCTTGCTCGATTATCCCATAGCATTCGGTCTTGTTGGTATGACGGGGATTTTAAGAAACGTGCGCTTCTGCGAAAAGCTTCCGCAAGTTAAATTCGCGGTTTCCGCGGTTATCGGCGCAACTTTGAGGTTTATAGCGCACGTACTTTCGGGGGTATTCGCGTTCGGCGCGTACGCCGCGGAAGCGAATATGCCCGCTCTGCCGTACAGCCTTGCTTATAACTCCTTCGTATTTATCGACCTTGCGATAGTCATATTTGTCGGCGTGATACTCTTCTCTTCAAAGGGCTTCAACGCAGAAATAAACAAGTTTCGCCCCGCCGCGACAGTCGCCCCCTCTTCTGTCGTTTCCTCTTCTTCCGAACCCGAAAATACGAACGAAGAAACGGGAGCTAAATAAAAAACTATTTATAATAGTATAAAAGCACGGGAACGCGCGAAGTCACCGAATCCCGTGCTTTTTATTTTGTACGTTTTCCGCCCTACCGTAGCGGCAAACTCTGCAAGCGACGAGTTGTACGGCAACGACAAATCCCGCAAGAGGCGCATCGTACGGTGACGGCAAATTCTGCAAGCGGCAAAGCGGAAGTTGAAACGTACGTTAAAGCAAAAAAGGTTGCCTGTTTACGGCAACCTTTTTTGCTATATTCGTATTTTAACGATATGGTCGGAGTGACGGGATTTGAACCCACGACCTCTTGGTCCCGAACCAAGCGCGCTACCAACTGCGCTACACCCCGAAAGCGTCGGTTTTTCACCGACGCTAACTATTATATAATTTTCTAAACGAAAAAGCAAGGCTTTACACGGTCTTTTTCATCAAAAATTACGCCTTCCGCCTCTAAAAGTTCTCTTTGGCGGCTTTCTCCGCCGAACGCGAACGCCTGGCTCACCTCTCCGAACCTGTTCACCACCCTGTAACAGGGTATAGTTTCGGGAGATGGATTTGCGTGCAAAGCCCAACCGACTTGCCTCGCCGCTCTTCTATTGCCCAAAAGTTCCGCGATTTTTCCGTAAGTGATAACCTTGCCGTAAGGCACTTTTTTCACTATCTCGTACACCGCTGCAAAAAAATCGGAAGCCATAACCGTAAATTCGCCTTTTGCTTTTTATCGGGAGTACAATCCGTTAAATTCTGTTTACGCCCGTTTTGATCGCCGCTTCTTTAACAGCTTCGGCTACCGCGGGAGCAACTCTCTTATCGAACGGTGCCGGAATAATGTAGTCCGCATTGAGTTCCTCGTCCGAAACAAGTCCCGCGATGGCTCTTGCCGCCGCCATATTCATTTCGTCATTGATAACTCTTGCTCTGCAATCGAGCGCGCCGCGGAAAATTCCGGGAAACGCGAGAACGTTGTTGATCTGGTTGGGATAATCGCTTCTGCCGGTTCCTACGACAGCCGCGCCCGCTTCTTTCGCTTCGTCGGGCATGATTTCGGGAACGGGGTTTGCCATAGGCATAACGATCGCGCCCTTGTTCATGGTCTTAACCATTTCTTTGGTAAGAACTCCGGGGGAACTTACGCCGACGAATATGTCCGCGCCCTTAACTGCGTCCGCAAGAGTGCCTTTTCTGCAAGTTTTGTTGGTATATTCCGCGATTTTTTCTTTTTCGGAATTCATTCCTTCCGTTCTGCCTTTGTAGATAATACCCTTTCTGTCGCACATGATAACGTCTTTTGCGCCCATAGCGATCATAAGTTTTGCAATGGCTTCGCCTGCCGCGCCCGCACCGCTGAATACTACGGTTATGTCTTTCCACTTCTTGCCGACGAGCTTTAACGCGTTGATAGCCGCCGCAACGCAAACCACCGCGGTACCGTGCTGGTCGTCGTGGAATACGGGAATATCCACTTCGGGATCGTCGTTAAGTCTTTGCTCTATTTCAAAGCACCTCGGAGCGGAAATATCTTCCAGATTGATTCCGCCGAAGCTGCCGGAAATAAGCTTTATGGTCTGAACGATTTCGTCTACGTTCTTGCTTCTGATGCAAAGCGGAATAGCGTCTACTCCGCCGAACGTTTTAAACAGTACGCATTTGCCTTCCATAACGGGCATACCCGCTTCGGGGCCGATGTCTCCGAGTCCTAAAACCGCGGTGCCGTCCGTGATAACCGCAACGAGGTTACCTCTTCCCGTAAGGGTGAAAGACTTGTTATAATCCTTCTGTATTTCGAGACAGGGTTGCGCTACACCGGGTGTATACGCGAGCGAAAGGTCGGTTTTGTTTTCGACCTTAACTTTGGACACTACTTCGATTTTACCTTTCCATTCGCCGTGAAGTCTCAGCGATTCTTTTGCATAATCCATTGCAAAACACTCCTTAAAAAATATGATGACAGTATTTAGAAAACTTTTGTGCGGTGATATAATGAGAGAACCTTTCTTATCTTTATGCGGAGGTTAAAGATTAGGAGGAAAAAGCTTTATAGATGGCTTTTATACACTTTTCGTAATCGGAATCGGCAACGCCGACGATTATGTTAAGCTCGCTGGAACCCTGATCTATCATCTTTATATTTATCCCGCTATCCGAAAGAGCCTTAAAAAGCGTCGCCGCGGTACCGGGGCGGCGAGCCATGCCGTGACCTACCGTCGCTATTACAGAAATTTTTTCTATAACGTGAACGTAGTCGGGGCTTACCGCTTCGCGTATTTCGTTAATCACATCGTCCAAAACGCCGACCGTCAGTTGCCCCGAGGGTATTATAACCGACAAAGTGTCTATACCGGAAGGCAAATGCTCTACGCAAACCCCGTGGTGTTCCAGAACGGAAAGCACCTTTCTTACGAAGCCTACTTCGGTGTTCATGTTAGACTTTTCTATATATATAACGGTAAAATCTTTTTTACCGGCTATACCGGTTATTACGGAATCGCCCTCTTTTGAGACGTATTTATCGGAAGGAACTATCATCGTTCCCTCGTCCTGCGGACGAAAAGTATTTCTTATGTTTATGGGGATTTTTCCTTTCATTACGGGGAAAATCGCGTCCGCATGAAGAACGGAGGCTCCCATATAAGAAAGCTCTCTGAGTTCTTTATAAGTAATCTGTTTTATAGTAGCCGCTTCGGGAACTATACGCGGATCGCAGGCAAGAAAGCCGCTCACGTCCGTCCAGTTTTCGTAAACGTCCGCGCTCACGCCGCGCGCTATGATGGAACCCGTTATATCGCTCCCCCCGCGGGAAAAGGTTTTTATCCCGCCGTTATAAGACTTGCCGTAAAAACCGGGAATAACGGCGTGTTCAGTTTCCGCAAGTCGAACCTGAACCTTATCGTTCGTATAGTCCTGATTAAGTCTGCCTTGGCTGTCGAAGCGTATCACTTCCGTGGCGTCTATAAACTCAAAGCCCAAAAACTCCGCCGTAATTATCGCGGAAAGGTATTCCCCGCGCGAAGCGGCGAAATCCGCGCTCTTTTTTTCGCAGATTTCCTTTTCGGTACGGTCTAAAATCTCGCCGACGTTCAATTTTAAGCCCAGCTCTTCCGCTATTTCTTCAAACCTTTTTCTTATCGGCGCGAAAGCTCGTTTGCAAGAACCGGTTTTAAGGGCTTCTTCGTTGCACACATAAAGCGCGTCGGTGATTTTAACGTCGTTTTTATCTCTTTTTCCGGGCGCGGAAACAACCACGTATCTGCGCGATTTATCCGCAAAAACTATGTCCCGTACTTTTCTTATGGTATCCGCGCTCGCCATAGAGGTGCCGCCGAATTTACAAACTTTAAGCATATAATCTCCTTTACTCGCCGTGAGTCGCAGTTTGCCGCTTATATCCGCCGCGCAGGACTACCCTTATGTAAACCGCCCGCGGACTACCTTATTCTTTTTCCTTCGAGATAATATCTTTTTTCCACGCCCTCTCCCATAGAAAAGGTTTTTCTAGGAAGCGAGCCGTTTTTTGCTATATATCCGAAAAGCTCTTCTTTTTTAAGCTTATCGAAAGTTATTCCCGCCGAATTTTTATCGGCTTTGACAAGCGCGAACAAATTTTCTTCGCCGTGAATATAATCTACCGCGCCGCCGTTTTTTGCTATATAATCCTTTATGAATTCGTCTACCGCGAAAACGCTTTCGGGAAGTCCTTCTCCCGCGCCTCTCATCTTTAAATCGGTGCCGTCCGTTATGCCGAACCTGCCCGTTATATCGGAAATTTCCGCGATGAATTTTTCCCTGTTTACGCCGCTTACGAACCTGAAAATCGGCTCGAAATAAATACCTTCGTCGTAGATATTGTTAAACTCCGCCAGCGCGAACCGCGCGGGGTGAGTTTCTCTCTCTTTTGCGGAAAGAGTTTTTTTCACCTCTTCCCAATGCGCTTTTGCCGTTGCGAGCGAATGGTTGCCGTCGCCGACGGCGAAAATGAAATTTTCCGCTTTCCCGTACTTTTTTATAAGCCTTTCTTCTTCGAGCAGAGCGGAAAAAGCCTTTTCCAAACCGAAGCTTTCGGGAACGAACCAGCCCGCAATCTTTCCGCCGCCCATATTAAGAGGGAACTCGTAAAGCTTTTCAAGGTCGTCGCGACGGTTAAAAAGTCCCTCCGCGATTTCCCGCTTTTCGTCATCGAACAGTACCATTATATGCGGGAATTCGATTTCCGCGTTTTTGCGAACCGCAAGTCTCGGCGGGATACGCTCTTGTATCGTCCCTTCGGTAGACCTTACGAGTGCGGAAGATTTTTTCGCGTATTCGTATTTTTCAAGGTCGACCGCGCCGATTATGCCGATACGCCTTTTTACGAAGGGCGTTTCCCTCACGGTGAGAACGAAACCTTTCGGAAGAGTCTTAAAAAAACCCTCTTTAAGGTATTTTCGCATATTTTCGTTTATTCGGTCTATCCGCTCTTGCTCTCCCTTTCCGAGGTATATTTCGGGAAGAATAAGATTTAGCGCGGAGGGCTTATCCCCGACCGTTTTATAAAGCTTTTGCCAATAACTTTCGTCGCTAGTGAACTGGTCGCAGGCAACGCACGCCCAAGCGGAAAAATCGGAAACGTTCGGCAACAAAATTTCCGCAGAAACTATTCCCGTTTCGCTCATACTCCTCCTCCCAAGCGGGCAACCGCTTTTCTCGCATACTTTTTTACTTATTATATTAAAGGTTTATAACTATTACGGTAAAAATCGCAAGAGCTATCGCAAGAAGCACCATTCCGACGCCTTTACGGATTTTTTTGCTTTTGGATTCCGCCGTTTCCGCGGAAGGCGTTACTTTATTATTCATTCAAGCACCTCAAAACCTTATTTTCTCGCGCTCTCTAAATCTTTCCAGTAATACTGGTTAAGCGTCTTTTTAAGAATTTCCGCGTCTGCATATCTTGTGATTTTACCGCCGCGCGCTATGGAAATAATTCCCGTTTCTTCCGAAACGATAAGCGAAATAACGTCTATCGTTTCCGTTATGCCTATGCCCGCGCGGTGACGCGTGCCGAGGTCTTTCGGTATGTTGTCGTTATGAGAAAGAGGCAAAAAGCAACCCGCCGCAACGATTTTCGTGTCGCTTATAATCATCGCGCCGTCGTGAAGAGGCGTTTTGGGAAAGAACACGCTTTCTATCAGCTCGCTGGAAATATCGCTTTCGAGCTTTATGCCGCTGTCTATAATCTGATCGGGAACCTCTCCCGCCGCAAGCACTATTATCGCACCCGTGTTCTTTTTAGACATATTTTGAAGCGATTTTATGATTTCCGCAATGCAACGCTCCGTTTTTTCGCCGTCTATCGACCTGCCCGCGTTGTGTTTAACGTCTATAAGTTTAAGGTTTTTATAAGCCCATATAAGCCTGCGAAGTTCCGTTGCATAAAGCACGCAGATTGTCAGAACGAAAACCGCGGGCATTATCAAAAACAATTCGCCCGCAATGCTCGGCGTAAGGCTTACTATCGCCCCCGCAAGAAGCATGGAGAGAACGAATATCAGCACCACGCCGCTCGCCCCGTTATAGAACAAAAACTTGATGATGAAAAAATACAGCACGGAAAAAACGACTATGCACGTAACGGTAGCAATCGCCATTTCGGGATTACCGGTGAAGCTTTCCCAAAAAGCGGCAAGTCTTTGCCCGAGATTCATAATTACCTGTCCTCCGTTTTACTTCTTCCTTGTTTTACCCGATTGTTCGTTTGATTGTTTTTCCGACTTTTTTCCGGATTATTTTCTAATCGTTTCCGGATTGTTTTTCTAATTGTTTACGGATAATTTTCCCGACTTTTTCCGGAGCGCAATCTAACGCAAATCCAAACTTTCCACATATACATTGTAGCACCTTTTAATGCTAATTGCAACAAGAAAAAAGTTATAATTTTCGCTCTTTTAAAATTTTTTCGCTTAAAAAAAAGAGAAGCCGCGCCGCCGCTTCTCTTACCGCTGCCCGCTCGAGCAAATATTCACGATTCCGTCATTATCTTAAAAACCGTTAGCCACATAAGCTCGTCCGCTTCGCCCCTGCCGCTTTTTATGCGGTAATCCGCTTCGGAAAGCTCGTCCACCGCTTTTTTTAAGGAACGCATCTTAAATCTTGCCGCCTGCTCTTTGGTCTTTTTAACGGCGTATTCTTTCATTCCGAGAAGGCTCCCCGTTGTCGCGGGCGACATATCGGAGATAGCCACCATCAAAAGCTTTCGGAAATAATTATAAACGGAAACGAGGAGCTTTTGCGGCGGCTCGCCCTTGCCGAGCATATCGGTAATAATTTCCATAGCCACGTCGAAATTCTTTTTCGCTATGCAGTCGGTCATTTCGTATATTTTATATTCGGAGGACTTATTAACGTTTTCTTCCACCAACTCGCGCGTTATCGTTCCTTTTTCACCGAGATAATCTATAAGCTTTTCCGTTTCGCACTTTATGCGCGTCATGTCCGACTGGCAAAATTCCGCGATAAGCCCCGCCGTTTCGCCGTCTATGCTCACGCCGTCCTCGCCCGCTCGCCCGCGAATCCAACGCACTATCACAGATAAATCCGCCTTGCCGCAGTCCACCTGTTCTACCGATTTGAATTTATTCAAAGCCTCGCACGGCTTTTCGTTCACGATAAGAAAAAGTGAATCCGCGGAGGGGTTTTCGAGATATTTTTTAAGGTCTTTTTTCAGAGTTTCCGCCTTGGGATAAAACTCGCGGATAAGGGTAAGCCTTTTTTCGCTCATAAAAGGGTATGCGGAAAGAGAGGACAAAAGCTCTTGCATAGAAAAGCTTCCGCCGTCGAAGGAAGCGGCGTTTACCACAGGCTCCGTAACGAACCTGTTTTTTAACAGCGTCGCCGCGCGCTCGCGAAAAAACGCGTCCTCGCCCGCAATCTGAACGACGGAAAAATCTTTTCCGCCCTCCAAAGCGTTTTTAAATTCCGTAAACTTCAAAAGTCACACCTCATTTCAAGCTTGTTTTCGATACTATTTTATCATTTACCGCAGAATTTTGCAACCGTATCGGCAGGTTCTTTTTCGCGGAAAAAGAAAAACGGCTTCGGTCCCCCCTTTTCGGGAAGTGTCGAAGCCGCGTATTCGTTTTAATTCTTAATTATCAACCCGTTTATATTAAGGTTTAATCTTTTTTTCCCACGCGCATGGCGTTGAGTATCGCGACAAACGCAACGCCCACGTCGCCGAACACCGCTATCCACATATTAGCTATGCCGACCGCGGAAAGAATAAGTATCGCCGCCTTAACGGCAAGGGAGAAAATTATGTTTTCCGAGACTACCCGCATGGTCTTTTTGGCTACCTTTTTGCACTTTGCGATTCCGCGCAGGTCGTCTTTCATAAGCACAACGTCCGCCGCCTCTATCGCCGCGTCGCTCCCGACGCCGCCCATAGCCACGCCCACGTCCGCACGGGTTAATACGGGCGCGTCGTTTATGCCGTCGCCGACGAAGCACAGAACGTCTTTTTCGCTCTTTTCCCTGAACATTTTTTCCACTTCGTCCACTTTATCTTGCGGCAAAAGAGAAGCTTTATATCCCGAAAGCCCCGCTTTTAACGCAACGCTTTTCGCTATTTCTTCGTTATCTCCCGTCAGCATAAAGGTTTTCGCGCCCGAAGCGTTAAGCTCCTTTATCACTTCCGCGGTTTCTTCTTTAATTTCGTCCGCAATGAGAAGCGAGCCTATAAATTCGCCGTTTTTCGCAACGTATACCACGGTGCCTACGCCCTCGGGCTTGGCACATTCCGCGCCCGCTCTTTTCATCAACTTTTCGTTGCCGCAGAAAATTTTTTCGCCCTCTTTTTCCGCGATAACGCCCTCTCCCGCAATGTTGGTAAGAGAATAACCGCCTTCCGCAGGCTTGCCGTATTTAGCCGCGATAGATTTTGCTATCGGGTGTCCGGAACCGTTTTCCGCAATGCTCGCAAGGCGCAAAATCTCTTCTTCTCTTTCCTCCGGGAAAGCTGCCGTTACCGCAAAGTTGCCCTTCGTAAGCGTTCCCGTTTTATCGAAAACGAAGATGTTCGCCTTGTTTATTTTTTCAAGGTAATTGCTGCCTTTTATAAGTATCCCGTGCGAGGAAGCCGCGCCGAGTCCGGCAAAGAAGGAAAGAGGCACCGATATAACGAGCGCACACGGACACGACACCACGAGGAAGCTCAACGCCCTGTATATCCACGTTTGCCATTCGCCCGTAATAAAACTCGGTATAAGGGCGAGCGCAAGTGCGGAAAATACGATTATAGGCGTATAAATTCTTGCGAATTTGGTTATAAAGTTTTCCGCTTTGGATTTGCTTGCGGAAGCGTTTTCCACAAGGTCGAGAATTTTTGTAACGGTGGAATCGTAAAACGCCTTTTCCACCCTTACCTCTATGCGTGAAGTAAGATTAAGGGTGCCGCTGATAACCGTTTCGCCCTCTTTTACGTCTCTCGGCAAAGATTCGCCCGTAAGCGCGCGGGTGTCTATATTCGTTTCACCTTTTATAACCGTTCCGTCGAGCGGAATTTTTTCGCCCGCGTTCACCGCTATCGCTTCCCCGACCTCTACCTCGGAGGGATCTACCGTAACCACTTCGCCGTCTCTTATAACGTTAGCGTAGTCGGGGCGTATATCCATAAGCGAAGAAATGGACTTGCGCGATTTTTCGGTGGCGTAGTTCTGGAAAAATTCGCCTACCTGATAGAATATGAGAACGGCGCAAGCCTCGTCGAAGCCTTCCGCTTTTTGCCCCGTCGCGCCGAGATAAACAGCAAGCCCGAACGCGCCCAAGGTAGCCACGCACATCAAAAAATTTTCGTCGAAAACCTGCCCGTGCGCGATATTTCTCGCCGCGCGCCACAAAACGTCGTATCCTATTATAACATATACCGTAAGATAAAGCGCGAACGGAAGCACCCAGCCGTATCCCCCGCCGATTACGGAAGATAGGTCTGAAATTTTATCGGGTATCAGTATAGCGAAAAACAACGCGAGCGAAATTATTATTCTCGCAAGGTTTTTCTTTTGCCTTCGGGATAACTTTACCATAACTGCTTTTCCTCTTTCTGTAAAATTTATAAAATTATCTTATAATTCTGCAATCGGGTTCTATTTTTTTGCAAACTCCGACTATTTCGTCCACAATCTCTTTTTCGCGCGTTTCGTCTATATCGACGGTCATTTTCTGCATAATGAAGTTTACGGAAGCAGAATTTACGCCGTCTAATTTAGCTATGGCGCATTCCATTTTCGCGGCGCAGTTCGCGCAATCCAGATCTTCTAACTTATATACCTTTTTCATAACGTCTCCTTTTTCCGCCTCGCCCTTTTCTCGCGCGATACGGTTTCTTTTTTTCTTTTTATCGCTTGAATAGTTACATTATTGAACAATCGTTCAACTTTGCTTCTTATTAAAAGACAGGTTTTATCCTGTCCGATTATAATAGTTTTTACCGAATAAATATATTTTTTACTGTCCGCGCAAAAATTTTGCGTTCTTCGCCGAATTTTTCTATCTGTCCTCGTTGACGTGAGAAATACCGAACTCCATCATTTTGGTAATATGGTCGTCGTCGAGAGAATAAAGAACTTCTTTGCCCTCTTTTTTACCTTTAACGAGCTTTGCCGCGCGCAACACGCGAAGCTGATGTGAAACCGCGGACATACTCATATTAAGAACTTCCGCAATTTCCATAACGCAAAGGGGTTTTATCTGCAAACAGCTTAATATCTTTGCGCGCGTTCCGTCCCCGAAAGTCTTAAAAAGTTCCGCAAGCCCTTCTATCACCTCTTCGGAAGGCATCGCCGCGCGTATTTCTTCTGCCGCGCCCGAAAAATTCTTTTCGCCGCTCGTTTTCACTTCCATACCGCAACCTTCCTTTAAAATGATTTCTTATACCGCGAGTTTATCGCGATTTCACTTGAACGATTGAACGCTTCTTCAAATGTTCAATAGTATTATATGCTTTACGCAGGGGAGTTGTCAAGAATTTTTAACGGCGAAAAAGAAAAAAATTAAAAAAATTTTAAAAAGCGGCGGCAATATCGTTGACAACAGACGTTTTAATATCGTATACTACCAACATAAAAGGCAAGGAGAACGAAGATGCAATCTGCTTTCGTAAAGGCGAGCGTTGATATGATGATGTGCGGCATGTGTATGATGCGCACTCTTTCGTCATATAAAAAAGCCTGAAAGCGATTTTTCGATTTTGTTTAACACGAATTAAACGGCGAACGCTTTTGAGCGTCCGCCGTTTTTTATAGAAAAAAAAGGAGTTTTATGATAGAGATAAAAAACCTTACCAAAATTTTTAACGGTAAGCAGGGCGAATTCGTCGCGCTGGACAACGTGAACATCACGATAGAAGACGGGGACGTGTACGGCGTTATCGGAACGAGCGGCGCGGGCAAATCCACGCTCGTAAGATGTATTAACCTGCTCGAAAAACCAACGTCGGGAGAAATTCTTATAGACGGCGTAAACCTTCTGACCGCGGACAAAAACACTCTCCGCGAAATGAGAAGAAAGGTTTCTATGATATTTCAGCAGTTTAATCTTTTACAGCAGAGAAGCGTTTTGAAAAACGTGGAGCTGGCGGGCGAGATATCAAACGACAAAGAAAGAAGAGAAAAGGCGATCAAACTCTTAAACACCGTCGGACTCGGAGATAAAATAAACAGTTACCCCGCGGAGCTTTCCGGCGGACAGCAACAAAGAGTTGCCATTGCAAGGGCTTTGATGACCGATCCGAGCGTACTTTTATGCGACGAAGCGACGAGCGCGTTAGATCCCGAAACGACGAAGTCTATTTTGGAACTTCTTAAAGACCTTAACAAAAAACTGAACCTTACGGTAGTCATAATATCGCACCAGATGTCGGTTATAGAAGCTATTTGCAATAAGGTGGCGATAATAGACCATTCCAAAGTGGTTACTCAAGGGTATTTGCAAGACGTCTTTCTCTCCCCCAAAGAGCCGATTGCCAAAAAGCTTATATATTCGGGCAAAATCGCCTCTGCGGTTAAAGGCGAAAAACTCGTTAAGCTGATATTCGACGGAAAGACGGACGAACCGATAATAACGAAAATCATTCAGGAATGTAACATTCTGCTTTCCGTATTCTACGCGGAAACGAAAACTATAAACGACAAAGAATACGGGCAGGTGATTTTCCGCCTCCCCTATTACGACGAGGATATAGAAAAACTCTGTAAATATCTCGACACGCAGAACGTAGCTTACGAGGAGGTGAACGGCGATGACTTTTGCTGAAATTATGAAAATGACGGGAGAAACGCTCGGCGCAACCGTTCTCGCAACGTTGTTTGCGTATCTTTTGGGACTTCCTACGGGCGTACTTCTTAACGTGACGAGCAAAAACGGTTTGCGGCCGTGCAAATGGCTGAACGCGATTGTAGGGCTTATCGTAAATATCCTGCGTTCCGTTCCCTGTCTTATCGTTATCGTTATAACCATTCCGTGGACGAGGGCGTGGTTCGGAAGGGGTTCCGGCGAGTGGTACACGATACTCATTCCCCTTACCGTGTGCGCGTTCGGATTCGTTTCGCGCATGGTAGAACAGTCTTTGGCGGAAGTTCCCGCAGGCGAACTCGAAGCGGTCAAATCGCTCGGCGCGACTAACTTGCAGCTTGTGACCAAAGTCCTTATTCCCGAAGCGAAAGTTTCTTTGATTACGGGAACGGCGGTCGTTGCGGTAACGATACTCGGCTACACCTCTTTTGCCTGGAATATCGGTGCGGGCGGGTTGATTTCCGGAATATACACGTACTATTCCCGCCATACGGGCGACTATATGGGCGCGTGGGATTTCTGGGTGCTTATAATAGCGGTAGTAATAATTGTTCAGCTTATACAGGAAGCGGGACTTATAATAGCAAAAAAAATCGACAAAAGGAGATTGTTAAAATGAAAAAACTCACCAAACTTTTAGTTTCACTCGCGCTTTGCGCCGTGACCGCGCTTTCTTTCGGCTCGTTCGCAGCCTGCGGAAACAAGTCTTCCGCAAAGGAAATCAACGTTTGCGCTTCGGACGTACCGCACGCGGAAGTGCTTAACAACGTCGTTAAAAGCGAACTCGCGAAAAAGGGCTACACCCTGAAAGTCGCGGTTCTCGACTGGACGATTCAGAACGACTCGGTTGCTAACGGCGACTACGACGCGAACTACTTCCAGCACGTTCCGTACCTCGAAACGTACTCCGGCAAAACCAAGCTCTTCG
>CAKQEE010000012.1 GCA_934230055.1 uncultured Clostridia bacterium | reverse complement strand
CCGATATGCCGCACCACGTGTTAAAAGAGCTTGTGGAAGCGGGAAAGTGCGTTATAATAATGCCGCACTACGCCATAGAAAATTACGGTTTTGAAAAATTTTATCGGCGCGTTACCGAAAAACTCGGCGCGCAAGCCGAGACCTTTTATTTCGAGGACGAAAGATTTTTATAATCCTTTCGTCACCCGAAAAATATTAAAAAAGGAGATATACAACTATGATAGAAGAACTTTTGAACTATCAGAAAAAGGACGCGGAGCTTCGCAAGATAGAGCAGGAGCTTTCGGGCAGCGAAGAAAGAAAGAAAGCTATCGTCGCTAAAAGGTATCTGGACGGCGTGGAAGAGAGCGTGGCAAAGCTGGACGCGCGCGCCGCAAAGCTGGTGGAAGAATATCAGAACGCTTTGAGCGAACAGGAAAAGCTTAAAGAACAGGAGCAGGAGTTCGTGCGCGCGGTGGAAAGCGCGGAGGACGATACCGAAGCGGGCTATATTCTTAAAAAAATAGAAGAGCTTGCGGGTAAAATAAAAAATCTTATGTCCCGTGCGGAAAAGCTCTCGGAAGAAATGACTTCCGTGGTTAAGGATTACGTTAAAATAAAAAGCGAAACCAAAGCGGCGCAGGCGCAGTACACGGAAAACGGCAAAAAGTATAACGAGCTTAAAGCTTCCGTAAAAGAGGAACGCGAAAAAGTAGAGGCGGAGCTGGGGGAGCTTGCCAAAAAGGTGGATCCCGCGCTTATGGAACGCTACCAAAAAAAGCGCGCGGGCAAAATTTACCCCGTGGTGTACGAGGTGCGCGGCAACGTTTGCGGGGCTTGCAATATGGAACTGCCTATGTCCGAAATGAGTAAACTTAAAAACGGCGAAGTGATAGATTGCGACCAGTGCGGCAGACTGCTTTATAAGGGCAAAAACTAAAAGAGATAAGGCGAGCGTTTTTTGGCGCAAAGCCGTTTCGCGGGGGAGAGCGTTTTCCCCCGCGATTTTTTGTAATAACGGCGGTTTTTTGCGGTGAGGAATTTTAGCGAAAAAAAGGGGGCTTTTGCGATAAAAGCGGGTTTAATTCCGCTCCGAAAAGCCGCGCCGCAAAATAATTTTTAAATTCTTTACGAAATACATTGTAAATAAAGGCGGTTTTTGGTATAATTTAATGGCTAATACTTTCTACGAGGTGTTTTCTTGAACAGTACAAGAAAGGAAAAAAGTAAAACGGAACGCTCGGTGTTCACAAGGGAAACGCTGGGCGTGGTTCTCGTGCTTTTTACCACCGTTTGTTTGGTTTGTTTAATCACCGGCGAAAAGGTGTTTTCCGCCCCCGGTAAATATATAAGCGATTTTTTGTTCGGCGCGTTCGGTTATTTTGCTTACGCGCTTACCGCGTGGGGCGAGGTTGCGGGAATTTTTCTTATAACCGATAAAAAAACGGGCTTTTCGGCAAAAAGAAAGGCTCTTATAACCCTTGCGTTTATAGCTCTCGCAACATTTTTGCATATGTTGTCTATGGGTGACAAAGGCGGCGCGGGCTACACTTTTGCGGAATATATTTCCTCTTCTTACGAAAAGGGCGCGGGCGGTATAACCGCGGCTTCCGCGGGCGGGGTTTGCACCGCGGTGATAGCGTTTCCGTTTTTAAAAATAATGCAGTTTACGGGCGGACTCGTGGTAGTTGGCGCGCTTTTCGCGCTGTGCGCCTATTTCGCGATAGCGGACTTTGTTAAAAGCGGCAAGGCGAAAACCGAACCGCGCGAAAAGAAACTGAGAAGCTCTTATTCGCCCGAGGAGGAAATTCCCGTAAATCCCGTTATTTCGGGGGTGAAGGAATACCCCGCGGAAGGCGTTCGGTTTGAAGAAAAACGTTCCGATCAAAGGCTTTTCGTTTCAAATCCGGAAGATTTCAAGCTGAAAACGCGCAGGGAAATGGCAAAGTCGGATAAGGTTTCGGGGATAAAGCTCGATTTTGAAAAGAACGGGCTTGGCGTAGGCAAATCAGCGGAATCTTACTCGGGTTCTTATAAAGACGATTTGCAGAAAAAAATAGAATACGTTAAAACTCCGCCGAAGCTCGACCTTAATTCGGACAAAACGGTTAAAAAATACGCGGGAGAAACGAAAGTTTCCGCACAGATAAAGCCCTCTTTTGCGGTTGGCGCGGGGGTAGGCGCGGGCGCAAAGGGAAATACGAGTTCCGCTCCCATTCCTTTCCGCGAACACGACGGAAACAACGCCGCGGCAAACGACGCGGCTCGACGTTCCGCTTCTTTTGCGGACAGATACGCAAGCGGAAGAACGACTGCGCAAAGCGGAGAAGTTGCAAACGGCGGCTACTTCGCGGGGAAAACGAGCTACGGAGCGGGCATTGCCGAAGTAAATAAATCTGCTACCGCCACGGCGGGCGGTGCGGAAAACGCTGCCGAAAAAGACGGCGCGGCGCAGGAGGTTAAGCCGAATCCCGCGGAAAAACCCGCGAACTATAAACCCACCCTTGCGGAAAGACTAAAAGCCGCGGAAGAAGCCAAAAAGGCGGCGGAAGCCGCGGGTATTTCTTCGCCCGATCGCGGGGAAAGAACGAGCGGCTCGTTCGGCGGCGCGTTTACGGAAAACTCTTCCGAAAACCGCGTTGCAAGCCGTACGGAAGGCAGGGCTTCCCGCATAAGCGAAATCCGTTCGGAAAACGGCTCTGCGGAGACTTTGGGAGAAAGAAAGGACGGCGGAGAGCAACCGCGCGCTATTTTCGCCGAAAAGTCTGCGGAAATAGCGGATATACAAGGTCGTTCTGAAAGAATTTCCGCGGCGGACAGGGAAGACGGAATAGACAGAGCGGAAAGAGCCGAAAGAGCGGAAAGAGCTTCCGCATTGTTCGGCGAGGATTTCGATAATAAAAAAGAGCAGAACGACCTTTCGGAAGAGAATTCCGCAAGATTTTCTTCGAGAACGGGTGAGCGCGGCAAGAGCGCGAGAGCGTTTTTCGAGGACGATTCGGAGGACGCGGGAGTTTCGAGCGTTATCAGGGAGCCGAGGGCGAACAGAATACTTTTCGGCGACGAGAAAAAGAATTCCGCGGAAAAGGAAAGCTTTACGAGCAGGGTAAGCGCGGACGGCAATCTTTCCGCAAGGAACGCGGCGACGAGCGTTTCCGCTACCGATAAAAACGGGGCGAGAGATTCTTTCGGAACGGACGATTTTGCTTCTGCAAAAGAAGAATCCGAAAAGAAAGAAAAAGTTCAGCCGCCGATAAACAGAAAATACGTAAGACCTCCGCTCGACCTTTTAGAGGCTCATTCCGCGCCGGTGAACGCGCCGAAAGAGGACCACGAAGGGCGTATGGAAGTTATAAAACAAACTCTCGAAGAGTTCCATATAAACGCGATTCCGCAAAGCTACGTTCAGGGACCTTCCATCACGAGATACGAAATTATGATGCCCGCGGGTGTTTCGGTAAGAAAGGTTCTCGGTTACGACGACGACCTGCGTATGCGTCTTGCTTCCAAAAGCGGCGTAAGAATAGAAGCTCCTATCCCCGGCAAAAACCTCGTCGGAATAGAGGTGGCGAACAAAACGCCGATACCCGTAGGAATAAGAGAAGTTTTGGAGGGCGCGGCGGGCAAGCCCGAAAAAGCGGGCGCGCTCACCTTTGCGATAGGTAAAAACATCGTCGGCGAAGCGATTACCGATAACCTTGCGAAAGGACCGCACTATCTGGTTGCGGGCGCGACGGGTTCGGGAAAAAGCGTTTGCCTTAACGTTATGATAGTAAGCCTTATAATGCGTTACAGTCCGGAAGAATTAAGGCTGATTCTTATCGACCCGAAGAGAGTAGGCTTCCGTTGCTACGAGCATTTGCCGCACCTTATGATAGACGAAATAGTCACCGAGCCGCAAAAGGCGATAGCCGTGCTTCAATGGGCTTATAACGAAATGGAACGCAGATACGACGTTTTCGCCGCGTGTACGGAAAACGTGGTGAGCGACATAGAGGGTTATAACAAAATGGTGGCGAGCGACACGGTGCCTAAAATGCCGCGTATCGTTATAATAGTAGACGAGCTTGCCGACCTTATGGAAACCTGCAAAAAGGATATGGAAGCGAGAATCCGCGCGCTTGCGCAAAAGGCAAGAGCGGCGGGCGTGCATCTCGTTCTTGCAACGCAACGTCCTTCCGTGGATATAGTAACGGGAACGATAAAGGCGAACCTTCCTTCCCGTATCGCGCTTAAAGTTATGAACTTTGCGGATTCGCAAACGATACTCGCACAGGGCGGCGCGGAAAAGTTGCTCGGCAACGGCGATATGCTTTATAAAAATTCTTCGATGTCGGAATTTGAAAGGTATCAGGGCGCGTGGATCAGCGACAGAGAGATCAACGCCGTGGTAAAATATATAATCGAACACAACGCCGCTTATTTCGACGATGAGTTGCAGGAATTCCTTGATAAATCCGTTCGTCCGAAAGAGACGGAGGCTATGACTTCCGACGACGGCGGAGAGGACGACGGAGACGGCGGCGTAAACGAATTCTTCTTAAAGGCTTTATGGCTTGCGGTAAATTCGGGAACGGTTTCCATCTCTCAACTGCAAAGAAGGTTCCAGATAGGCTATGCGAGAGCGGGCGGACTTGTGGACAAAATGGAAAGAATGGGCTTCGTTTCCGGCAACGAGGGAAGCAAAGCGAGAAGGGTGCTTATTTCGAGAGAAGAATTTATAGAAAAATTCGGAGAAATGTCCGATTCGTACTGATAAAAATTCGCGGCGAAAAGCAAACGGAAGTAAGGCGGGCGCAATCGCGCGCCGAAAGTAACCGTTCCGAAAAAGGACGAAGAGAAAACTTATGACGGAAAAACTTGAAAAAGACGGGCTTACCGTAGGGGTTATTTCGCTCGGTTGCGACAAAAACCGCGTGGACTCCGAAAAAATGCTCGCAAAAATCAAAGAAAAACACGAGCTTACGGGCGACGTAGAAAAGGCGGACGTAATAATCGTTAATACCTGCGCTTTTCTTAACAGTTCGAGAAAAGAATCGGTGGAAGAAATTCTTGCCGCCGCCGAGTTTAAAAAAAGCGGTAGCGCGAAAAAGCTTATCGTAACGGGCTGTCTGCCGCAGAAGTTCCTTAAAGAAACGGTAAACGGCTTTCCCGAGGCGGACGCCTTTCTCGGCGTTTCCGATTACGATAAAATAAATGAAGTTATAGAAAGGATTACGGCGGGCGAACGGGTGACGGAGGTCGGCGCGCCGAAGGGCGAGTGCGGCACGAAACGCGTTCTCACAACGGACGGATATGCGTACCTTAAAATCGCGGACGGGTGCGACAATCATTGCACTTATTGCCTGATACCCAAAATACGTGGCAAGTATCGTTCCGTTCCCTCGGAAGATTTGATAGCGGAAGCGGAAAATCTCGGGGACGTGAAAGAGCTTATCCTCGTCGCGCAGGACGTTGCTGCTTACGGAAAGGACCTTGTGCCGAGGATTACCCTTACAGAGCTTATAAGAAAGCTTTCCTCGCTTAAAAACGTTTCGGGAATAAGGCTTTTGTATTGCTATCCCGAAAATATCACCGAAGAGCTGATTCACGAAATGGCGGTGAACGCAAAGGTGATAAGGTATATAGACGTTCCCCTTCAACACGCTTCGGATTCCGTTCTTAAAAGAATGAACAGAAAAGGCACGGGCGCGGAATACCTTGCTCTTATAGAAAAACTGCGCAGAGAGGTTTCAGGCATAGCGATTCGCTCTACCTTCATCACGGGCTTCCCCGGCGAAACGGAAGAGGACTTTAACGCGCTTATAGACTTTTTGAAAACGGCGAAGCTCGATGCGGCGGGATTTTTTAAGTACAGCAGAGAAAAAGATACCCCTGCGGACAAGCTCGAAGGGCATCTTAAAGAAAGCCTTAAAACCACGCGGCTTAAAAAGCTTTATTCCGTTCAGAAAAAAATCGTCAGGGAAAACAACGCGAAGCTTGTGGGGAGAGTTTTCAACGTGCTTGCGGAAGGCTTTGACGAGAACGCGCTCGTTTATTACGGAAGAGCTTATTTCAACGCGCCGGAAGTAGACGGGAAAATATATTTCTTTTCCGATTCCGAAGTGGAATACGGAAGCTACTACCCCATAAAAATAACTAAGGCTTCGTGTTACGACCTTTACGGAGAAAGAGTATGAATTTACCTACCAAATTAACCGTTTTAAGAATAATAATGATACCCGTTTTCGCGGCGGTGTTCTTTATAGAAGCGGTGCCGTACAGATTTATAATCTCGGCGGCGATATTCGCGCTTGCCGCGTTTACCGATTTTCTGGACGGGCATATCGCAAGAAAATATAATATGGTAACCGACCTCGGCAAATTTTTGGATCCTATCGCGGATAAGGTTCTGGTGGCTACCGCGCTTATCGTTATGCTTGTTTCGGGCGGAGAAAGCGCACCCATACTTCCGTGGTACGCTTCTATCGCGGTCGCGGTGATTCTCGCGCGCGAGCTTATGATTTCGGGGTTTCGTATGGTTGCCGCAAGCAAAGGAGCGGTTCTTGCCGCGGACTTTTCGGGCAAAATAAAAACCTGCGTGCAGGACCTTGCGATAGTGGTTCTTCTCGTGGGAAAAGACGTTACGCCCGAGCCTTACGGAGTTATGAATATAATAGGACTCGCGCTGCTTGAAATAGCCACTCTTCTTACCGTTTATTCGGGGGCGGAGTGCCTTATAAAGAACAGAAAGGTGCTTAAAACGGAAGAAAAATGAAAAACGCGCTTATAACCTTCAAATCTTCCGCGGCGGAACTCGATACGAAAAGGCTTTCCGTTTATGCGGACACCTTGTATAACGGCGGGTTTTCCGTCGAGTACGCGGAAATTCTGCCCTCTTCGGACGAAGCTTCTTTTCGCCATTCGTTCACGAGGTTTAAAGACGTTGCCGACAATCTTATCATCGCGGGCGGCGACGTTGCGGAATTCGATTTAAAAGAAGTTATTTGCGACCTTTCCGCAACCGCGCTCGTGGAAAACGAGAACGCGCTCGGCTTTGCAAAGGCGGCTTGCGCCAGAGGGGAAGAAGAGAACGCCGCAAAATACGCAAAGCTCCCCGCGGAAGCCTCTTTGGTGCCGAATATTCTCGGCGCGTTTCAAGGCTTTATGACGGAGGACAGGGAGTTTACGCTTATGGCTCTGCCCGCAGGCGATGCGGAATTCAAGCAGGCGTGCGAAAAATACGTTCTTCCTTATCTCGAAAAGAAATACGATTTGAAATACAAAAGACTCGTTCTTAAATATTGCGGCGATAAAAAAGACGCCGTTTCCGCCGTGGAAAAGGCGAAAGAACAATCGGGCGAGCGGTTCGGCTACGATATAAAAGAAAATTGCGGAGACGTGACTATTTCGCTTTTGTTTGAAAAATTCGCCGAAAAAGGCGGTTCGGAAGCGGTGAGAATTATAGTCGGCGACCTTAAAGAAGGAATTTACGCGGAGGACGACGTAAGCTTATCGGAAAGGCTTTTCGACCTGTTGCGGCTTAAAAAGGTGCGCGTTTCCACCGCGGAATCTTTTACGGGCGGCAGAGTGGTTGCGGACATAGTGAAAAACGCCGGCGCTTCCGAAGCGGTTTACGAAGGAATAGTAGCGTATAGCGAAATCAGCAAAAAAAGAAGACTCGGGGTTAAACACGCCGACCTTGTGAGAGAGGGCGCGGTCAGTTCCGTGGTTGCCTATCAGATGGCGGTAGGGCTTTTGGAGGGCGGAGAAACCGACCTTGCAATCGCCACGACGGGGCTTGCGGGACCTAACGGAGACGGTTCCTCAAAGCCCGTGGGGCTGTGCTTTATAGCCGTGGGAATGAAAGACGGCGTAGACGTGTACAGATTTTTATTCGACGGTACGAGAGAGGAAATAACGGAAACGGCAAAGAATACCGCGCTGTTTCTTGCGATAAAAAAACTTAAAAGGATATAAACGAAAATGGACGAGAACAAAATTAAAGCATTAGACGGGATAATGGCTCAAATCGAAAAACAATACGGCAAGGGCGCGATTATGCGTCTCGGCGCGAACAGCGCGGACGAGGGCATAGAAGTGCTTCCCACGGGGTGTTTGTCGCTCGACGTGGCTATCGGAGTGGGCGGTCTTCCGAGGGGCAGAATTATAGAGATTTACGGACCGGAATCTTCCGGTAAAACGACCGTTGCCCTTCACTGCATTGCGGAAACGCAGAAAAACGGCGGTATCTGCGCCTTTATAGACGCGGAACACGCGCTCGACCCCGTATACGCCAAAAACCTCGGCGTTAATCTGGACGAATTATACGTTTCTCAGCCCGACCACGGAGAACAGGCTCTCGATATAACCGCTTCTCTCGTTTCGAGCAAGGCGGTAGATCTTATCGTCGTAGACTCTGTCGCCGCGCTCACGCCGAAAGCGGAAATAGAGGGCGATATGGGAGACGCGCACGTAGGACTTCAAGCAAGACTTATGAGTCAGGCGCTCCGTAAGCTTACCGCGATAACCGCAAAATCCAAAACGTGCATAATCTTCATCAATCAGCTGCGCGAAAAGGTGGGCGTTATGTTCGGCAATCCGGAAGTTACCGCGGGCGGCAAAGCTCTTAAATTCTACGCAAGCGTAAGAATAGACGTGAGAAAAGGCGACGCGTTAAAGAGCGACGGCAACGCATACGGAAATCATACGAAAGCGAAAATCGTAAAAAACAAAGTCGCGCCGCCGTTTAAAACCGCGGAGTTCGATATAATTTACGGTAAGGGAATAAGCAAGGGCAGCTGTATAATAGACCTCGGCGTGCAATGCGGCGTGGTGGAAAAGAGCGGCGCGTGGTTTTCTTACAACGGAGAAAAAATCGCGCAGGGCAGAGAAAAGGCCTCCGATTATTTCGAGAGCAACCCCGAAATCGCCGCGGAAGCGGAAAAACGTATTCTGGACCTGCTTATGCACAAGGAATCCGTTGCGGAATAGAATAATTTTAACTCTTCCGTTGACAAAAGGGTAAATTTGTTATACAATATAAATCGGTGTTGCGCGGGGAAAGGACGCGGAAGTTCTTTTTTGCGCGCGACGGATAAAAACAGGAGGGCATATCTTTATGCAGAATTATTATTACGGCTCCCTGTTCTTGGCATCGCTCGGCGTCGGCGGAGTACTTGCGATAGTTTTCGGGGTATTGCTTGTGATTGCGGCGGTGTTTGCAGTTAAATTTTTTATTTCGTTTAAGAATTATAAAAAGAATCTCGGTTCTATACAAGAAGAAAAATCGAGAATGATTGCAGAGGCGACCGAAGAGAGCAAAAAAATCAAGAAAGAAGCTCTTTTAGAGGTTAAAGAACAGGAAATAAGACTAAGAAGCGATTTGGAGCGCGAAACCAAAGAAAAGCGCGCCGAACTTGCGAAAACGGAAAACAGACTTGCGCAGAAAGAGGAATCGCTCGATAAAAAAGACGACCACTTAACCCGTAGGTTAGACGAAGTTACAAAACAGCAGGAAAACCTTAAAAACAAACAGTCGGAATACGACAAAAAGCTTTCCGAAATTTCCGCCCAGCACGATAAAATGATCGAAGAGTTCGAGAAAATCGCGCAGATGAGCAGGGAAGAAGCAAAACGGCAACTTATAGAAGCCATTACCGAAGAGGCGAAAAGAGACGCCGCCGGTATGGTTAAGAATATAGAAGCGGAAGCAAAAGAAAACGGCGAAAGAAAGGCGAAAGAAATCGTAAGCCTTGCCATTCAGAAGTGCAGCACCGATCAGGCAACGGAACTTACCGTTTCCGTCGTACCCCTTCCTTCCGACGATATGAAAGCGAGAATAATCGGCAGAGAGGGCAGAAACATTCGTACCCTCGAAAACGCTACGGGAATAGAGCTTATCATAGACGATACCCCGGAGGTGGTTATCGTTTCGGGCTTCGATCCCGTTCGCCGCGAAACTGCGAGAATAGCCTTGGAACGCCTTATTCAGGACGGCAGAATTCACCCCGCTCGTATAGAAGAAACGGTGGAAAAGGTGAAAAAAGAGCTTGACCAGCAGATTAAAGAAGCGGGCGAAGCGGCTATGTTCGAGTGCGGTATTTTCGGTTTGCACCCCGAACTTGTAAAGCTTCTCGGCAGATTGAAATTCCGTACGAGCTATGGTCAGAACGTGTTAAAACATTCGATAGAGGTATCTCACCTTGCGGGCGTTATGGCAACCGAACTCGGCGTAGATCCCGCTTTCGCAAAACGTGCGGGACTTCTGCACGACATAGGCAAAGCGGTAGACTTCGAGGTGGAAGGCACGCATATGCAGATAGGCGCGGACCTTGCCAAAAAGTATAGGGAAAACGCGAACGTCGTGAACGCGATACTCGCTCACCACGGCGATACGGAAGCCAAAACGATAGAAGCGGTTCTCGTTGCGGCGGCAGACGGCATTTCGGGTGCAAGACCGGGTGCGAGAAGAGAAACGACCACCAACTATATCAAGAGACTTCAAAAGCTCGAAGAAATTTCCGGCAGCTTTAAGGGCGTTGAAAAGTGCTACGCCATTCAGGCGGGCAGAGAAGTGCGCGTAATGGTAAAACCCGAACAGGTGAACGACGCGCAGACGTTGTTCCTTGCAAAGGAAATCGCCAAGAAGATAGAACAGGAAATGGAATATCCGGGGCAGATAAAGGTAAACGTCATAAGAGAGTGGCGCGCGACCGAGTTCGCCAAATAATCAGAGCGACGTTTACGTCGCAAAAACCTAAAAAGATCACGACCGAGAGGACTGTTTTTTCCCCTCGGTCGGTTTTTTAACCGAACGGTATACGGCATTGACTTTTTCTGCCGAAAGCTGTATAATTAAGACTTGAACGGAATAAAGAGAGAAAGAATGGGAATTTTATCGCGCGTCGAAAAGCCTTCCGACGTAAAAAAACTTAACGAAAAAGAAATGAAGCTCCTTGCGGAAGAATTGCGAGGGGAGGTTTTGTCCGCGATAAATCGTAACGGCGGGCATCTTTCTTCTAATCTCGGAATAGTGGAAACAACCGTCGCGCTTTATCATACCTTCGATTTTCCGAAAGACAAACTTATTTTCGACGTGGGACATCAATGTTACGCGCATAAAATTCTTTCGGGCAGAAATAAAAATTTTTGCAGTATACGCACCCTCGGCGGTATTTCGGGCTTTCCCGACGCGGAAGAGAGCGAATTCGATTCGTTTACGACGGGACACGCGGGCTGTTCTATTGCGGAGGGCATAGGGCTTTGCGCCGCGAGGGACGCGCTTAAAGAAGATTATACGGTAATAAACGTCGTCGGCGACGGTTCTATCGTGAACGGACTTAATTTAGAAGCGATGTCCGCATCAGAGTATAAACCGAAGAATTATATAGTTATATTAAACGATAACGGAATGTCAATTTCCAAAAACTCGAACGCGCTTTATAAACACATATCGAAAAGCACTATGCGCCGCGGCTACGTGGGCGGCAAAAACTTTATAAAACGCGTGTTCGGGAACTCTTTCGTCACTCGTTTTTTCCGCGGGTGCAGAGACTTTATCAAAAGGCTTTTCGGGGGAAATAACTACTTCGAGCAGTTCGGATTTAAGTATGTGGGCGTATACGACGGAAACGATATAAAAGAGCTTACCGATATTTTAAAAGACGTTAAAACCGCCTGCCGCGAAAAAGCAGTTTTGATCCATATAAAAACCACCAAAGGCAAAGGGCTTAAATCCGCGGAAGAGCGTGCGGACGTGTACCACGGCGTGGGTAAAAATATGAGCCTTTCCGTAGACGGAGATTTTTCCGCCGCGCTCGGGAACACGCTTTGTTCCGAGATGGAAAAGGACGATAAGATTTTTGCGATAACCGCGGCGATGAAGGACGGTACGGGGCTTTCCGCCGTGGAAAAAGCTTATCCCGAAAGGTTTTACGACGTCGGCATTGCGGAAGAGTACGCGGTGACTTTTGCGGCGGGGCTTGCAAAGGGCGGGTTAAAGCCCGTTGTCGCTATATATTCCACCTTTATGCAACGCGCGTACGACGAAATTCTGCACGACGTTTGCCTGCAAAATCTACCCGTAGTGTTTTGTATGGACAGGGCGGGGCTTGTCGGCGAGGACGGAAAAACACATCAGGGCGCGTTCGATTTATCCTTTTTGTCGCATATACCCAACGTAACGATTCTTGCGCCGGAAAGCGTTTCCGATTTACCGCTTGCGCTAAGATACGCCTTTTCGCTTTCTTCTCCGGTTGCGATACGCTACCCTAAAAACGGCGGAAGAAATTTCGCGAGCGGCGAGGATTACGGGGTAAGCCTGTGGGTAAAGCGGCGCGAGGGAGAAGACGCGGTGATTTTCGCGGCGGGCGCGCGGGTTTTGGATTTCGCGCTTTCCGCGGCGGACAGAGCGGAGCGCGAGCGCGGAATTAAGGCGGCGGTTTATTCCGCAAGAACGGTAAAACCGCTTTGCGAAAGCGTTCTGAAAGAATATATCGGCAAAAAAGTGTTCACCGCGGAAGAAAACAGCGTAATCGGCGGGTTCGGCGCGGCGGTGGCGGAATTTTACGCGGCGCACGGCGGCAATACGGCGGTAAAGATTTTAGGTATTAAAGACGAATTTATCCCTCACGGCAGCGTGAAAGAACAATTAGAGCTTTGCGGGTTAAACGAAGATGGAATTTATTCCTCAATTTCGGAAGAATTTTAGCTTGTCGGCGCGGGACGCGCGGGGATTTAAAGACGGAAAAAGGTCGGATAATATCCGATTATATTTACATAGGAGATAACGAGAATGGACTGGGAACAGATTTGGAAAGACGTGCAGACGTGGATTTCAAACACGGGCATCAAAATAGTAATTTCTATAATACTTCTTATCGTTTCTTTTGCGATAATTAACAAAATCGCAAAGAAAATCGCGAAAAAAGAGCAAAAACTCGAATCTTCGGGCAAAGTAGACAAAACGCTGTACAGAACCCTTTCTTACGTATTCAAAATAGTTCTCAAAATCGCGGTAGTGGTTGCAATCGTCGGGTATTTAGGTCTTGATACCAGCGGCATAAGCGCGCTTATCGCTTCGCTCGGCGTGGGCATAGGTCTTGCGGTGAACGGCGCGCTTTCCAACTTTGCGGGTGGCGTACTTCTGCTTATAACAAGACCTTTTAAGGTAGACGATTTTATAGAAGCGTGCGGGTATTCGGGAACGGTGGAAGATATTTTTATATGTAATACCAAAATAGTCACGCCCGACAACAAAGTTGTGTACCTGCCGAACGGCAAGCTTTCCACAAGCGAAATAGTGAACTATACGGAAAAGGATTTAAGAAGGGTAGACCTTACCTATTCCATAGGGTATAGCTCGGATTTTAACAAAGCGCAGGCTATTATTTCGGAGCTTGCGGAAAAGGAACCGCTTATTCTGAAAGAACCGAAAGGGGCGGTAAGAATGTCCTCTCACGGAGAAAGCGCGATAAACGTATCCGCAAAATTCTGGTGTAAAAAAGCCGATTACTGGACGGTAGTTTTCAATATGAACGAAGCGGTTAAAAAGGCTTTCGACGAAAACGGTATAGAAATTCCTTTCAATCAGCTGGACGTTCACGTAAAAAACGACTGAAATCGTTGAGGAATTTAAGAAAATAGATTTTTTAACCGTAATACTTAACGGCGAGGCGGCTTGTTGTCGCTTTGCCGTTTTTTGTTGTAAAAAAACGGCTCTGACGGGGTGTTTTTTTGCCTTTTTGCTGGCGGTAAAGGGCGAGAATACGCCCCTAAATTTATTCATAAGGAGAAAAATATTAAACATACGGATATTTACAAATAAACTCCGCTATGTTAAAATAATTTTACAAAACGATTTTTTTAGGAGGAAAAACGTGAGAAAACGTTTATTCAAAAGCTTATTTTTCGGCGCGTGTTTTTGCTTTCTTTTCGGGGCGACTTCTTTGTTTATCGCACCGAAAGCCATGGCGGAAACGGTAAAGCCGAATTCGACTTTTTCGGCTTCGGTAGATTTCAGAAGCACTTCCGTTGCGCAGGCGAACGCCTTGGGTTTTGAAACGAACAATCTTATCACGGACGCGAGCGGGCATAAGGTTTACGGCGCGGTTCCGGGCGAGAAATGGGACGCATTCGTTTCGGGCGGAAACGCTTCCGTAATTTATAAACTGAGTGCGGAAGAGGGCTACGTTCTTAACGATACGAAGCTTTCTTTCGAAGTCGGCGCGGGACACGCAGGCGGCGTTTACTGGTACAACGAAACGGGCGAACTTGGCGCAAATTTAACGATATACGTCAGCAAAAACAATCTTACGTGGATTAAGGTGTTCGATTTCGACAAGGAAACGGGCAAGCTTAAAACCAACGAAATGGCGACGGCGGAAGGCGGGCTTTATTCCAACGAAGGCGCGCCCATATCCATAGACGATTATATTTCTTCCGCAAAAAATTGCTATATAAAATTCGATATACGCCACTTTACGGTGGACGAGGCGATAGAAGCGCAGCCGCTCGTTGGCGGTTGGGCGGGAGCAGGTATACCGCTCGGAAAAATCGGCTTTTGCCTGTTCAAAATAAGCGTTACCTCGGACAGCGTGGAAGGTGAGGGACAGGATAACGGCATAATGATTAAAAACGACTTCAAAAAAGAGGGCGCGGTCTCTTCTTTTGCGGGGATTTACGACTATAAAGGCTTGGCACGCGATAATAACGGCAACAAAACTTACCCGCTGGTACCGGCAAAGACGTGGGGCGACCCCGTAACCTCCTGCACGGGCGAAATAGTTTATAAAATGAGTGCGGACGAGGGCTTCGTTTTCGGCGAAACGATAATCAGTCCGAGGTTTGTGTGCTACGCGTACAGCGACGTTTTTGCGGACGGAAAAGCAGACTTTATAGTAGAACTAAGCAAGGATTTGATTTTTTGGGATAAAGTGTACAGCTGCTTCTTTAAGAGCGGCGT
>CAKQEE010000011.1 GCA_934230055.1 uncultured Clostridia bacterium | reverse complement strand
GCGCGTCGCGGATATTGAAACGCTTCATGTTGGAAACGAGCTGACCTTTTTCGTCGAACGCGTAACGAGATTTGCCCGCTATCTGCTTAACTCTCGGATTTTCTTCCATAGGCATTTTCACGTCTACGGGACGGTCTTCCATCTTCTCTACCGCGCCGTTACTGAACATAAGATTCTCTACGTAATAGGGATCTTTTTTGAAGTCGAGATAAGGCGATTCCACGGGGTCTGCGGCGAGCTTGCAAAGCTTTAACATTCTTTCCGAAATGCTTGCGAGTATCTCGTCGAACTTCGCGTCCTTTTCGATTTTGGCGTCTACGAGGGCTTTTCTGTACGTCACTATCGGATCGTACTCTCTCCACGCTTCCACCTCTTCGGGAGTACGGTAGCTCATTGCGTCCGAAGGCGAGTGTCCGCCGTAACGATAAGTAATCACGTCGAGCATAACCGGTCCTTTGCCTTCCGAGAGAAGCTGTTTCTTTCTCTTCATCGCTTCGATTACAGCAAGAGGATTGAACCCGTCTACCCTTTCCGCGTACATCTGCGAGGGGGTTACGCCTGCGCCGAGGCGGGCAAGGAAATCGTACGCCATCGTTTCGCCGCGCGTTTGTCCGCCCATTCCGTAGTTGTTGTTGAAAAAGTTAAAGAGTATCGGAAGTCCGCCTTTCTTTTCCCAAAGCGTTCTGAACTGGTCCATAGAAGCGAAGTTCATGGACTCGTAAACAACGCCGCAACCGACCGCGCCGTCGCCGACGTTACTGATGACGATACCCGGTTTGTCGTTAATTTTTTTATAGAGAGCCGCGCCGAGCGCAACGGGCGCCGCGCCGCCGACTATCGCGTTGTTCGGGTAAATTCCGAACGGCAGGAAGAAAACGTGCATAGAGCCGCCCATTCCTCTGTGAAAGCCCGTTCTTCTCGCAAAAATTTCGCTCATAAAGCCGTAAAGCAAGAAGTCTACCGCAAGGTCTTTCACGTTGCCGGTTTTATTGAGCTTTTCTACGGGGGCAAGCGTTTCGCCGCCCATAAAGTCTTTCATTATCTGATAAAGCTTATCGTCGGGGAGCTTATGAATGGAAGCAAGCCCTCTCGCCAGAACTTCGCTGTGGCTTCTGTGCGAACCGAAGGTCATATCGTCGAGATCGAGTATATAAGCCTGTCCTACCGCCGCCGCTTCCTGACCGATGGAAAGGTGCGCGGGACCGGGATAAGAATGTTTGAAGCCCTGATATTCGCCCTTGATTTTTATCGAGTTTATCATGCTCTCGAATTCGCGGAGGACGGCTATATCGTTGAATATTCTTACGAAGTCGTCTTTCTTGAAATTCTTTTTCTCTTCTTCGATAGTCTTGTTATACTGATTTACCGCGATATCTTCAAAAGATATTTTACCCGCTTTTCTGATTTCTGCGGGATCTACGAAAAGTTGTTTGGACATTTTGTTTCTCTCCTTATTTTTTACTTAAATTTTAAATACCGCTTCTCTTACTATTTCGCAAACGGTCGGGTGCGGGAACACGAGTTTTTTGATATTCTCTATATCTACTTCGAGGTCTATAAGTTCGGATACCGCAACTATAAATTCGCCTGCGTAAGAACCGATTATGTGCGCGCCGATAAGCGTGTTCGTCGCTTTGTTTACGACGAGTTTGCAAACGCCGTCGAGCTCGGTGTTTTCCGCAACGTATCTTCCCGAATAAGTCATGGGGATAGAAACGGTTTTCACGTCTAACCCTTTCGCTTTCGCACTCTCCTCCGTTTCGCCTACCGTACCCGCCTCAGGGTGAGTGTATATGACGGAAGGAATTACGTTATAACGCATACGGTCTTTTTTGCCGAGCATATTGTTTACCGCAACCTCCGCTTCTCTGTAAGCGGTATGCGCGAGCATTATTTTGCCGTTCACGTCGCCCGCGGCGTATACGTTGGCAACGTTGGTGCGCATCGTATCGTCCGTTACTATCGCGCCGCGCTCTAAATTCACGCCGATGTTTTCAAGCCCCAGATCTTTGGTGACTGCGCGTCTGCCGATAGAAAGAAGAATCTTATCCGCGGCGACCTTTTCGGTTTTGCCGTCTCTCTCGAACACGACGCCGTCCTTGTCGATTGCGGTGACTTTGCAACCGAGATTAAAGGTAACGCCTTTTCTCTCCATTGCTTTCTGCAAAATTTTTGAAATTTCTTTTTCGGTAGGTCCTGCGATTTTATCGAGCATTTCCACGACGGTGACTTTGCTGCCGACCGAAGAGAAATAGCTTGCCATTTCAAGACCTATAACGCCGCCGCCGATAATAACGAATTTTTCCGGTATTTCGGTTAAATCGAGCACCTCTCTGTTAGTGAGAACGAGTCCCGCTTCGATACCCTCTTTAAGTCCCGTGATGGGCGGAACTACCGGTGCGGAACCGGTTGCGATAAGAAGGCGTTTCGCAAGAAATTTCTCTTCTCCCGCGCGAACTATATAGCCGTCCGCGACTTTACCCTCTATATACGCTTCCGCTTTTTTGGTTACGACTTTGTTTGCGGCAAGCTGACCTTTTATGCCCGAAACGAGCATTTTTACCACTTTGTTTTTTCTTTCTACGACGAACTTCTGATCGACGACGGGCTTGCCTTCTAATTTTACGCCGAAAGCCGCCGCTTCGTTTGCGTAGTCCGCAACCTTTGCGGAATTAAGAAAAGTTTTGGAAGGAACACAGCCTTCGTTTAAACACACGCCGCCGAACTCTCTCTTTTCGATAACGAGAGTTTTAAGTCCCGCGTGTCCCGCGCGTTCCGATGCGAGATATCCCGCAGGTCCGCCGCCTATTACTACTAAATCGAACGTTTCCATTATAGAAAATTCTCTCCTTTAATCGTTATATAATAAGGTTCAGGCTAAAACGCTCTCCGCAAAGCTTTTTGCCGCGCGGAAAGCAAATTTACCTTAAATGCACTTGGAATCAGCAAGCAGATTGAAGCTGAAATTTTCGAGATACTCTTTAAGTTCTTTAAGGAATCTCGAAGCGGGCGCGCCGTCGAGCGCTCTGTGATCGTAAGAAAGCGAAAGGCTCATCGCGGTGTACGGAACGATTTCGCCGTTTTTACCGAGTTTCACGCGGGTTTCGAGAGTGTTGACGCCGAGTATTCCCGTTTGCGGCGGGTTGACGACCGGCGTAAAGCTTTCTATCCCCATAGTTCCCACGTTGCTGACGGTAAAGCTGCCGCCCGTTAAAAGTTCGGGAGAAATCTTGCCGTCTATCGCGTCTTGCGAAAGCTTTTTGGACTTTGCGGCTATCTCCGAAAGGCTCATCAAATCCGCGCCGAACAGCGTGGGTACGAGAAGCCCTCTCGGCGTGTCGGTCGCAATGCCGACGTTCACGTGTTCAAAGTAGCGCATCGTATCGCCGTTGATAAGGTTCGCGTTAAGATCTTTGTGGTTCTTTATAACCCTCGACACCGCGAATACTATTATATTGTTTACGGTGATGTTGGGAAGTTTAAGCTTTTCGGCGTTGTCTTTAAGATACTTTCTGAACGCCATAACGTTGGTGCAGTCGAAAGAAAGCGTGTGCGTAAGCTGTGCCATCGTAGAAAGGCTCGCGACCATATTCTTTGCGATAACCTTTCTGATATTCGACATCTTTTCGTCTTTGTACGCCCTGACGTCCGCGGTTTCCGCCGCACTCTTCGCGGGGGTTGCCGCCTGCGCGGAGGTTTTAGCAGAAGCTTCGTGCGATTTCGGATTGACGCTCGCTTCTCTTATATCTCTTTCTATAATTCTGCCGTTAGGACCTGTCGCGGAGGCGTCCGTAAGGGAAACGCCGAGCTTACTTGCAAGGTTTTTGGCTCTGGGACTCGCGAAAATTCTGTCGCCGTCTTTATTTGCCGTCTGCGCGCTCTTTGTATGAGCCTCTGCTCCTGCGGAAGCGGTCTCTGCCGCTAAGGGAGCTTTAACTTCCGCCGCCGCGGGAGTCGAACCGTTCGGAGCAAAACAGCTTGCGTCAACGCCGTGTTCGCCGACGGCGAGAACGTTCGTTCCGACGGGGATTTCGTCGCCTTCGTTAAAGAACGTCGCAAGAACTTCGCCCGCCACCTCCGACTGAAGGTCGAACGAGGACTTATCCGTTTCGTAAGAAAACAGCACGTCGCCGACCTTTACGGTATCGCCGACTTTTACGTTCCACTTTGTCAAAATACAGCTTTCAACCGTGATACCCGATTTCGGCATCGCCACGGGCGTCGCCTTTATGTCCGCGGGAATTACGGGCGCGGAGGCAGCCTTCTTTTCGGCGGGGGCGGGAGCTTCCGCTTTTACCTCGGTCGCGGCGGGTGCGGAAGCACCGTTCGGCACGAGCGAAGAAAAGTCCTCTCCTTTTTTGCCTATCGCCATAACGTTGGTGAGAACGGGTACTTCGTCGCCCTCCTCGCAGAAAAGCGCAAGAACTTCGCCTTCTGCTTCGGATATATAATCTATAGAAGACTTGTCCGTTTCAAAAGAGAACAGCACGTCGCCGACCTTTACCTTGTCGCCGACCTTTACGTTCCATTTGGTGAGTATACAACTTTCCACCGTGATGCCCTGCTTCGGCATCGTTACGGGAATTGCCATTTACGTTTTCTCCTTTATATCGATAAAATTACGTTTTCGTGATTATATTTTTTTAGCGTTTGCAAGAACGTATTTTTCCGCTTCCGCCGACCAGATACCGTTGTTCTTTTTGCATATATCGGACAGATCCTTAAAAAACGGTTCGGTTTTACCGAGCTCCTCGAAATCCGCAATCGCCGTCATCGGCATAGAAATATGCGTATAAACGAGTTTCTTTGCGCCCTTTATGTTAGGAAGATTCAGCGTGGTATCCACAACGCTGTCAAGTCCGCCGACGTGCGATATCATAATAGAAGGATTGATTCTTCCTTCGCCTGCGAGTTTAAGCGCTTCTTTAAGGTCGTTCTTGTTCCCGCCCGAAGTTCCCGTTATTCTGTGGAACGCGTAATGCACGTCGTAGAAATTGAATTTCGCGGAAAAATCGGATCTTATAGGTCCTGCGAAGAAATTAAGACAACCGCCTTCGCCGAGAAGCGCGTCGCCCTGCTCGACGAGCGCGGAAACGGGCGCGTATACGAACACGTCGTCAAAACCTTTGCCGCCGTTTATCTCTTTCATATATTCTACGGGATTTTCTATGGCGGAAGTGTTTACGTAAACGAGTCTGACGCCGTTTTTAGCCGCTTCTTCCACGGTGAGAAGGGTTGCCGCCCTGTCGAGTCTTGCCTGATCTATATCGGTAACGACCATAAGAGAGGGCTTTCTGTCGCAATGAATGCCGTAATCCACGCAGCCGAGTCCCATAGGTCCTACCCCCGCGAGAATAGCCACCGCACCGCCTTCTTTAATACCCATTTCGTGAGTATGCGTTTCGTATCTCGAATGATAGTTCTCGTGATACCCCGCTATTATGCAGGACATGGGTTCTGCAAGCGAAGCCTTAAAATAACTGTCGCCGTCGTAAGGAATAAGGCAATCTTTTTCCATAACCTCGTTGGGAATTATAACGTATTGCGAATCTCCGCCTATGTAGCGATACGAATACCCCGGCGCGCCGAGTCCGTTCATAACGGGTTTAAAGTCTATCGCAGGCTGAATACCGAACTTATCCCCTTCTTTGAATTTGCCCTGCCATTTCGCGCCGACCTTGATTATGTCGCCGCAGAACTCGTGACCGATTATAACGGGGTTTTCCGCGATATCTTCGGGAACGCGCTTATGCGCCGCGCCCTGTTCAGCCGCCTTAAAGCTTGACATACAGATACTGTCCGATACTACGCGGGCAAGGATTTCGTCCTCCCCGATTTCGGGAAGTTCAAACTCCTCAAGCCTTAAATCGTTCACGCCGTAAAGTCTTACCGCCTTGGTTTTCATATAGATTCCTCCGATTTTATTATTATTTGCCTTGCGCTTTCGCGGCTCCCGCCGAGGGCTTTTCGCGCCTCTTTTTCTCGGCAGTTTTCGCAGTCATTTTCACAGCGTTTTTCGCAGTAATTTTAGCAGCGATTTTTTGTGAGAACCCGCTTTTACGCGCCTATCATATTCTACCACAAAAACCTTTTTATGAACCCGCTTGCAAATAAGTTGCAAAAAGAATTTTTTTATGATAAGATATGAACATAAACGCGCACGTTTGCGCAACACAAGAAAGGTTTGCACCACAAAAAAGGGGTATTATTATGCTTACGATAAGAAGACAAGAGGAAATTTTGGAAATTCTGAACAAAAATAAACAAGCCACGGTGGAAGAGCTTGCCGCGGAGCTGTTCGTTTCCGGCGCGACGATAAGAAGAGACCTTTCCGCAATGGAAAAACAGGGACTTATAAGAAGGTCTCACGGCGGGGCGATACCCTTCCGTTCCACCGCGGAAGAATCCGCCTTTGCCCTTCGCGAGCAAGAAAACACTTCGGCAAAAAGAACGATAGCGGCACTTGCTTTCAGACTCGTTAAAAACGGACATTCGCTCTTTTTAGATTCCAGCACCACCACGGGTTTTCTTATCCCGCTTTTCAATAACCTTAAATACCTTTCCGTTACGACGATAGGACTCAGAAACGCGCTCTTACTATCGCAAACGAACAACGTTAAAATATACATCGCGGGCGGGCAGATTTCCAACCACTCCAACTCCATAACCGGTTCGGACACAATAGATTATATTTCCCGAATACACGCAGACGTGGCTTTTCTCTCCTGCTCGGGGATAGACCTTTCTTCGGGATTTACGGACGCGGATATAGAACAATCCAAATTGAAGCGACAAATGAGAAAGAACTCCGCTATCGTTGCCGTCCTTTGCGACTCCACGAAGTTCGGAAAAACCTTTATGTGTACCGATTTCGATTTCGGCGAAGTGGACTACCTTATAACGGATAAAAAGCCTTCGGAAGAATACTATAAAAAGCTTACCGAAGCGGGGTGTACTATAATCGCCCCCGAAGAGGGAATTTTTTAGCTTCTTATCGCTTCGTAAACGCAAAAAATCTTCGCTCGGAAAACGCTTTTACCCGCGCGAAGATTTTTCGTTTTTTAAGAATATTTCGTTAAATAATAAGTGCGATTACGGATTTTATCTTTTGTAAATAACTTTGCCCGCTCTTATAGTCATAAGCACGTTGAAGTCTTTGTCGAGAACGGCAAAATCTGCGTCTTTGCCTACTTTTATGCTTCCCTTTTTATCGGAAAGTCCCATCATTCTCGCGGGGTTTTTGGTGGCGAAGTCTATCGCGTCCGTAAAGGAAACGCCTACTTTTTCCACCATATTTTTAACCGCAACGTTCATTTTAAGCACGCTTCCCGCCAAAGTTCCGTCCGCCAGACGCGCTTCCCCGTTTTTAACGAAAACTTTCTGTCCGCCGAGTTCGCTCTCTCCGTCGGGCATACCCTTTGCGCGCATAGCGTCCGTTATAAGGGTTATTTTTTCCTTCGGTTTGTTTTTTACGAGAAGCTTTATCGCGGGGACGGAAACGTGAATGGTATCCGCTATTATTTCCGTTTGCAAATCATCTAATAAAAGCGCCGCGCCGACCGTACCTATATCCCTGTGATGCAGGGGGCTTTGCGCGTTATAGGTGTGGGTTATTCCCACCGCGCCCGCAGCCACGGCTTTTTCTATATCCGCAAACTTTGCGGAAGTATGCCCGATAGAGGGATTTACGCCGCAACGTTTAAGCTCTTTTATAAGCTCTTCCGCGCCCTCTTTTTCGGGAGCGAAAGTCACCGTTTTTATGCACTCGCCGCTCGCCTTATAATATTCGCGGAAGGTTTCGGCACTCGGTGCGGCAACGTATTCGAGAGGTTGCGCGCCTTTGAATTTCTCCGCAATGAACGGTCCTTCCAGATGAACGCCGTAAATATACGCGCCCTCTTCGTGATTTTTCTCTCTGTAAGCTTTAACGGCAGAAAGCGCCCCTTTAATGTTTTCGGGACTTTGCGTCATCGTCGTCGCAAGAAAAGTAGCCGTGCCGTCCGCGGCAAGCGTCGTCGCCACCGTTTTAAGCGCGGTCTCCGTGCCGTCCATCGCATCCGAACCGCCCGCGCCGTGAACGTGCGTATCTATAAACGCGGGAACTACAACCGCGCCTTCTTGAATAGTTATCTCTTCCGCGGCAAAATCGCCGCCTATCGCGGTTATCTTGTCATCGAAATACAGGTCGGTGCGAATAACGCCCTCGCCCTCTGCGTAAACCTTTGCGTTCGCAAACTTTTTCATAAAAAATACCTTCTTTATTTTTTATAGTTTTATTATTTTATCGGCGGTATTTCCGCCGCCCTTTTCGTCTTTTTTCTCGGCAATGACTGTGAAATTCGCGCGTTCGCTAAAAAACTTTGCGGTTACATAAAATTTCGGGCGGTTACTTTCTTATCGCCCCGTCGCCCTCTACCACGTATTTGGTGGTTAAAAGCGCGTCAAGCCCCATAGGTCCGCGCGCGTGCAGTTTCTGCGTGGAAATTCCTATCTCCGCGCCGAGACCGAACACGAACCCGTCCGAAAATCTTGTGGAAGAATTTTTATAAACTACCGCGGAATCCACTTCCGTCATGAATTTCCGCGCGTTCTCTTCGCTCTCCGTCATTATCGAATCGGAGTGGTGCGTGCCGTGTTCGTTGATATGTTCTATCGCCTCTTTTAGCGAATCTACCGTTTTTACGGAGATAATCGCGTCGCCGTACTCGGCGTAAAAATCCTCTTCTTCCGCCTTTTTAAGGTACGGATACCCCGCGGCGGCAAGCACTTTATAAGCTCTTTCGTCCGCGCGGATTTCCACCGCCTTTTCTTTTAATTTTTCCGCAACGGCGGGAAGTATCCGAGAAACCGCCGCCGAATGGAACACGAGCGACTCGCAGGCGTTGCAAACGCCGTATCTTTGAGTTTTTGCGTTGAAAATAACGGTTGCGGACTTTTCCGTATCCGCGCTCTCGTCTACGTAAACGTGGCAGTTGCCAAGCCCAGTTTCTATAATGGGAACGGTAGCCTCTTTAAGCGCGGTTCTGATAAGTGAAGCTCCGCCTCTCGGAATAAGCAAATCCACGTATTCGTTCAGCTTCATAAAAGCCGCCGTCGTTTCTCTGGAAGCGTCCTCTATAAGGGTTACGGCGTTTTCATCCTCTCCGCACTCTTTCACGGCTTTTTTAATCACCGAAACGATAGCGGCGTTTGAAAGGAGCGAATCGCTGCCGCCTTTAAGAATGGTGGCGTTGCCCGTTTTATAACACAGCGCGAAAGCGTCTGCCGTAACATTCGGGCGGGACTCGAAAATTATACCTATCACGCCGAACGGAACGGTTACCTTTTTTACGGAAATGCCCTGAAACTCGTTTAGGTAAGAATACACGGTTTTGCCGAGCGGATTATTAAGCTCCGCAACCTGCTCTATCCCCGCCGCCATGCCTTCCAGAACCTTATCCGTAACGGTAAGCCTGTCTATAAAAGCGGCGTTTCTGCCGAGGCTTTTTGCAAGCTCTATATCTTTTGCGTTTTCCGTTTTTATATATTCCGCGTTCTCCCGAAGAAATTTCGCCGCCGTCCTTAAAACTTCGTTCTTCTTGTCTTCCGAAACGGAAAGCAAACTTTTCGCCGCGATTCTCGCCGCCTTTCCGGCACTTATCAAATCAAACATTCGGTTTTCCCTTTGCGGTAAATATCTATTATTTCGTCCTTTACCGCCCTATGATTTTTCGTTTTTTTCTTAAATCTTTTCTTTATTCTTTCTTAAACCCAGCTTTCTTGCCGCCGCGCCGAGCTTGCCCCTTACGCCGCGGAAAAAATAAAATACTTTAAGTTTAATCTTTCTGCGCGTTTTTTTGGCAAACCACTCTTCCACTTCTTTTTTATAAGCTTCGTCCTCGCACGAAATATACTTCTTGCCGCGGTAAAAACCTTCCATCACGCCGATAACCTGTTCTTCTTTAACGTTCTCCGTTACGAACTGGCTATCTCCGCAAATGATATATCCGCCCTCTTTTTGTTCCATCACGCGGTGCAGAACGTATTTGCCGTCTCTTCTTATAAACAGCGCGACGTCGTACCGTTTCAGCCGTTCTTTTTTAGCGGTGACGATTACCGTTTGTCCACGGTTTTTAAGTGTGGGCCACATACTCACGCCGCTCGGAACGAACGCTATCGCGCCCGTTTTTTGCAGCTCCGCCGCATAATCGTTTTTATCGGAAAATTGCCCGCTCGGGTTATCTGCCGCAAAGCTTACGCGCGGGGCTTCGAGCGAACTTTCACACGAGTTTTCCCGCAAAGTATCCTGCGGGTTTTTCTGCAAATTTTCAAGCGAATTTTCACGCGGGGTATCCTGTGAATTTTCCTGCGAGTTTTCCTTATTATTCAATAATGATTCGTTCGGCGATTCGGACATCTTTTTAAGCCTCTGCGTCCATACCGGAAATACCCGCGACCGCGTCTACGGGAAGAGAGAACACTATTCCGTGCGCGCCCGAATTTTTGCCCGCCTTTTCCATAATGGCGCGCATAATTGCGTCTCGTTTTTCGCGCTTTGCGGCGATATAGATAATTTCTTTATCCGCGCTGATGGTTACGCCGAAAAACTTGGCGATTTCCGCGCCCGTGCCTTTGGCTCTTATCACCGTCCCGCCCGTCGCACCGGCACCCCTTGCCGCTTCCATAACGGCGTCGCTGTTGCCCTTATCCGCGATAACGGTTAGTAAAACGCATTTATAATCAGCTGTTTCCATATTAGAACAATCTCCTTTTTTCTCTTCGTCGGAAAAATATTTCAGACAAGACTCGCCGCCAAGCCCGTCTATCGGCAAAAATACCGCGATACCGCCGCCCGCCGCGGCAATGTTCATTTCTTCGTAAAGTCCTTTCTTTATTTCGATGGCTTTTTCCGCACTCGCAATAAAGCTTAGGATAATCTTTTCCGTTTTTTCAAGTCCGAAAGAATCGAGTACGGAAGGCATAGCCGTGCCGTTCGCAAGAGTGGTCACGACGGATTTTATCCCGTTTTTTTTGATAAATTCCTCAAAGTCCTCGCCGTATTCTCTGTCCGTTATTACCATAACGCATTTATAACCGGTCATAAGCTCCTCCTAACCTATAATCTCTTCTTGTTCCGCGGTTTCCGCCTTCTTCTCCGCGGACTTCTGTTTGAATTTATAAACAAGACCTAAAATCTGAATGGTGATGAGAGGTGTCATCGCAACGAACGCAACCACGCCGAACCCTTCCGTAGCGATAGCCGCGTCTCCGCTTACCGCTCTGCAAAACCCGAGTGCCAGCGGCAGCACGAAGCCGGAGGTCATCGCGCCAGAAGCAACGCCGCCCGAATCGAACGCTATCGCCGTAAAAATATCCGGCACCACGAACGAAAGAGCAAGGGAGATTACGTATGCGGGTATAAGAAAATACATTATAGAAATGTGCAGAAGTATCCGAAGCATAGACAACGCAACGGAAACGCCCACGCCTATCATAAGGCTTACGGAAAGTGCTTTTTTAGGCACCGCACCCGCAGTTATTTCGTATACTTGCTTTGTCAAAACGTGTACCGCAGGTTCCGCCGCAACCACGAAAAAGCCTATCAAAAAGCCTATCGGCACCATTATCCAACTGTAAGAAAGTTCTCCTATCGCGCCGCCGAGATAGTTACCTACCTGCAAGAAGCCGACGTTTACGCCGAGAAGGAACAGCACTAGTCCCACGTACGTATACAGCAAACCGATAAGAATTTTAACGGTGCTGCGCTTGTCGTTTTTATTCCCGAACAGCCTGAATATAAAATAGAAGCAGGCTATCGGCAAAAGTGCTATCGCAACTTCCTTCATATAAGCGGGCGTTCTAATCGCGAACTGCCTTAAAAGATCTTTCGAATCGGTTACCGCTATAATCTCCGTTTTAGTTACGTCGAAAGATTCGGGGCGATAAATCAGACCGAGTATCATTACCGCGAGAATAGGACCTACCGAACACAAAGCGGTAAGACCGAAGCTGTCTTCTTCCGCGCCGTCGTCGTTACGCATCGCCGCAATACCGGTGCCTATTGCTATAATAAAAGGCACACTCATCGGTCCCGTGGTAACCCCGCCCGAATCGAACGCGAGCGGAACGAAGGTTTCGGGAACGAAAAAGGACAGCACGAACACCGCCGTATATAAAACGAGAAGAACGTATTTAAGCTTTATTTTAAGCAAAATTCTTAATAACGCCACTACGAGGAAAATTCCTACGCCCGCGCCTACCGTAAGAAGCAGCACGTAGTTGTTTATCGTTTCCGAAAGCTGCCCCGCAAGCACCTGCAAGTCGGGTTCGGATATGGTTATCAGCACACCAAGAACAAAGAACACGGGAATTATAAGCCAAACTTTTTTGTAACGCATAACCGTCGAACCGACGTATTCGCCTATCGGCGTCATTGCCGTATCCGCGCCGAGAGTAAACAGACCTATGCCGATTATCGTAAGCAACGCGCCCAGAAGGAACGCAAGAAAAAGCCCGCTTTCTAACGGCGTTATCGTTGCGCTGAGGACGAAAATTATAATCGTTATAGGCAAAACCGAAGAAAAAGCTTCCTTGATTTTATCGAATACTACGGTTTTTGTTTTCTTGAAAGTTCTTCTGCTCTTCACCCGCTACCTCCCGTTTCGTACGTTTTTTGTTTTCGCTTATCACCGTTTCGAGTACCCCGTTTTCACAGGATATTTTTAATTTCAGTCAAATTTTTAATCTCCGTTACGCCGTCTGCACAGGCTTTTTTACCGTCGCGGTTAAACCAAACGGTTTTAATCCCGTAATTTACCGCGCCCGCCACGTCCGCCGTAAGAGAATCGCCTATCATAACCGTTTCTTCTTTGGTTACGGGTGAAAGCTTTCGGAAGCAAAAGTCGAAAAATCGCGGGTCGGGCTTTGCAAATCCCATCTCTTCCGAAATGAATTCGTGCGTAAAATACTTATTAAGTCCCGAATATCTCAACCTCGTTCTGTTCTGAACGGTCGGCGCGTTGCTTGCCGTGCAAAGCGTGTATTTTTCGGAAAGATATTTAAGAATTTCTTCCGCGCCCTCCACCTGCACCGCGCAATGATTAAGGTCGCTTAAAAAACTCTTTTCCACAAGCGTGCCGTCGTATTTAAGGTCAAGTTCTTTTAAAATAAGGTTAAACCTCGTTGCGTGAAGTTGTGTTCTCGTAATTTCCCCGCTCTCTATTTTAAGCCATAAAGAGTCGTTTACGCGCTTAAAAGTCGCAAAATTTTCTTTTTTAAAGGGCAAACCGTGTTCAACAAAAGCTTCCCCCATTGCAAGTGAGGCACTCTCGTTAAAATCGAGCAGAGTATTGTCTATATCCAAAAGTATTGCTTTTATCATCTTTTCTTTGTGGTTCTCCGCTCCGAAAGGCTTTTTGCCGCAAATTCCCATTTGCCCGCACCCGAACGCGCCGCAAAACAAGGGCTTTAATAAAATCAAAATTTTCTCTTATAACATATTGTACTATATTTACGCTTTTTTTTCAACGAAAAAAACGCTCAAAAAATTTGTTTTTGAATAATTAAAAATAATTTATATTGTTTTTTTGCTTTTATATATCCGCTTTGCGTCGGTTTTGCCGAAAAGCAGAATATTTTGTCTGCCGAACGATTTTTCTTTCGACAAAAAAACTTAAAAATATGCCCTCTATTCGGTTGACAAATCGATAAAAATGGTTTATTATAGGTTAGCACTTTGAGAGAGGGCTAGATTTTTTCTCTTTGTGCAGAAAACGTATCGCGGGGTAGAGCAGTTTGGTAGCTCGTCGGGCTCATAACCCGGAGGTCAGGAGGTTCAAATCCCCTCCCCGCAACCAAAGTATAGCAGTACAAAATCGTTTGTACTGCTTTTTCTTTTTTCCGCACGGGGATTTGAATCGACTGACCAACGGAGGAGGTCATGGACGGTCGAGGCAACCGCATCCTGCGACAGCGAAGAAGATAGTTTTTATCGCCGCAACGAAAAAGTTTTTATTTTTTTCCGCAAAAATAAAACGAACCCCGATTTTATATCCCGATTTTATATCAGGGCTCGTTTTATTTCCTTTTGACGGAGCGTTAAGGAGATTATATTTACGGAAACACGGCTAAAAACATAAAGCAAAGCACAAAACCAAAAGCAAGTATATTTACCGTTTGTAAGAAAGAACCGAACGGCGAATATACGAGAACGTGCGAAAAAGTTGTCGGCAATACGATTTACAGCGTTATCGTGCACGAAAAAGCGGACGCAGGCTTAACGGCGTTCGATATTTCATTGAAAACTCCTTTCGATTTACTGTTATTATTATAATTTTTCTCACCGTAAATAGGAAATCACCCCTCGAAACGGCATAAAAAAAGAGAGAACATTTATCCTTGTTCTCTCTTAAAAGATTTATATTAAATTGTAGGCGTCAAGCGGAAATTAAGGCGAAATCGACAGTTCAAATCCCCTTTTTTAAAAAAAGTACTGAAATGCAGCTCCTGAATTCAAATATTCCGCGAAGGACACAAAACACAAAATATAGCAACAAAAAAGCACAAGACCTACTAAATCTTGTGCTTTTTATGTTTTGTAGCTTTTTCGTACGTCATTGACGAAATCGTGGAAACTCGCATAGAGTATAACGTTTTCTCCGTCTATTCTGTAGTATAACGCTATGCTGCCACTTTCCCGTATTTCCCTTTCAGGACTGTCTTCGGAAAAGGTGCAAAGTGAAGTCAACACCCAAGAGAAGGCTCCAATATCGTCAATAAACCATTCCGCGGGGATCAGTACGGTTTCTTGCTTGCCAACAAATTTTCCGTTGGCTTCTATTATCCACTTGTACTCTTCCGCCCCAAAGTCTGCTATTTCCCGTAATAATATGTCTTCTACAATTGGTTTAGGATTTTCTATACCGTCACGAAAATGTCCACGACTCATGAATAATTCCGCCGTAACGGTCAAGGGAGAGGGATCGATTGTTGCCGTACCGTTATTTGAGCCGTAACAAACAGTTACAGTCAAATCCTCGCCGACTTTTAGTCGTGATTTCTCAGTTATAAACGCAACGTTAATAGACGGCGAGGGCTCACCTGACCCTGTTTCAAATCCCGCTTTTAGCCCAACGTCTTTTTCACCACCACTGCATCCAACCAACGAAAACGTCATTAAAAACGCAAGCATAATTAGCCAAAACGCTTTACTGCCGCATGCTCGCTCTTTCATAAAACTATCTCCTTTTAACAAATTTTGGTTAATTCTATTGCACCTCTTTTTTGCCTTCAAAACAAATTGTAACAAATAACAATAGCCCATTGGTCTATCCTCCTATCATTGATATAAAAACAGCGCGTAGGAACATAGGGACACACAACGCCCCACAATCCTACGCGCTATATTGTTATTTACCAAAATTATCTATATAGCTTTCACAGTATAGACCACTCGGCAAAACATAGCAAATATTTTGTCGGAGTTGTGTAAAAATTGAAACTTATAACGGTCCTACTTAACTGTGCGATTATATTATAGCACACTTTT
>CAKQEE010000010.1 GCA_934230055.1 uncultured Clostridia bacterium | reverse complement strand
GTGCGCGGGTGCAAGCGAACAGGTAGTAAGTCAATGGGCTTCCGCTTTTTGCGAAGGCGCGCTCGGCATTTCCAAAACCGCGGGTGACCTTGCAGGTCCCGCTATGTTTTCCGTTCTTATGGGGTTATCGAGGCTTTTATACGGCAAATTCGGGGATAAATTCAATCCGTACGTCGTGATGGCGATAAGCGGCTTCGGCTGTGCGGGCGCGTACGTTATAGCCGCGCTATGCTCGCTGCCCGCGCTTTCCCTTTTAGGCGTTGCACTTGCCGGATTCTTTTGCGGAATAATGTGGCCGGCAACGTACAGCAACGGCGCGCAGGCTATAAAGGGCGGAGGAACGGCAATGTTCGCGCTGTTCGCTCTCGCGGGGGATTTGGGTTGTTCTTCCGGTCCTACAGTCGCCGGGATTTTCGCAAGCGCGTTCGGCGACGATTTGAAAAAAGGAATACTTTGCTCGGTAGGCTTCCCCGCCGTTCTCGCGATAGTGATGCTTCTCTTTGCGGGTTTTATAAAAAGGCAAGATAAAAACGGGCTTCCCCCGCTAAAATAATTCCGCTTATATTTTCGCCTGTTCGCGGTAAAAGTTTATAAGGACGCAAAATAAAAAACGGTTAAAAACTTCCGACGAAGCCTTTAACCGTTTTCTTTTTTCGTTTTTTTCGTGCCGAAACTTGCAACAAGCTAAATCTTAAAGCACTTTTGCAAATCTTTAAGCCTGCCGAGCGCAAGCAGCGTTACCCCCTCACCGAGAACGGTATCGGGGGAAATCACGGGGTCCATTTTTCCGTCTTTTTTTATACCCAAAAGGTTTATTGAATATTTTTTACGGGTATCCGTTTCGCCTACCGTTTTGCCCTGCCATTCCTTCGGCACGGCAACCTCGTATATGGAATAATCTTTATCAAGTTCTATATAATCGAAAACGTGGTCGGAGGTATAGCGAATAGCCGTCCAGCTTGCAAGCTGTTTTTCGGGGTATACGATTTCGTCCGCGCCGATTTTTTTCAAAAGGCTTGCCTGCCTGTCTGCGGAAGCGCGGGAAACCACGAGCTTTGCGCCCATCTCTTTTAATAAAGAGGTCGTTTCCAACGAGCTTTGAAAGTCGTTGCCGACGGCAACTATGCACACGTCGAAATTCTGCACGCCGAGAGTTTTCAGAAATTCCTGATTAGTGGCGTCACCGATGACGGCGTTCGACACAAAAGACAGAACGTGATTCACCCTGTCCTCTTTTTTATCCACAGCCATAACCTCGTGTCCCATTTCGTTCAGCTTTGCCGCAATATGCCTGCCGAACCTGCCGAGACCTATCAATAAAACGCTTTTCATATTTTCTCCTTTATATTTCTTTTTAACCCGCTTTAACCCACGGAAACTTTTTCCTCGGGCAGTCTGTATTCGTTACTTGCTTCCGAAACGGTGGCGTAAATCATCGTAAGTGCGCCGATTCTGCCTATATACATCAAAAGCATAAGCACTATTTCGGAAACGACCCCGATTGACGGAGTTATTCCCAAGGTAAGCCCTACGGTGCCTATCGCGGAAGCCGCCTCGTACAAACATTCGAGCATAGAAAAGGCTTTTCCTTCCGCAAGGTATATTATCATACCGCCCGCTAAAAACAACGCCACGTACATCAGCGCCACCGCGCACGCGCGTTTTACCGTTTCGTCGGAAATTCTGCGCCTGAACACGCAAACGTCGCCGCGCTTGCGGAACACCGATACGCTTGCGATAACCAAAATCGCAAAAGTGGTGGTTTTAAGTCCGCCCGCGGTAGACCCCGGCGAACCGCCTATAAGCATTAAAATTATTTCCAGAACGTGCGCCGCTTCGCTCGTTTCGCTTGCGGAAACGGTGTTAAAGCCCGCCGTTCTCGGCGTTACCGCCTGAAACAGAGAAACAAGTAGCCTTTTACCGAAGGGCTTATCGCCGAACTCGAAAAAGAAATAGTACGCGGCGGGTAAAAAGATTAAAAACGCCGTGGTACAAAGTATTATTTTGCTTTGCACGCGATACCTTTTTATATGCACGCCGTGAAGTTTTACGTCTTCCCACGTTATAAATCCGAGTCCGCCGATTATAATAAGCAGCATTACGGCGACGTTTATAACGGCGTTATCCGCATAGCCCGTGAGCGAAACGAAAGGAGCTTCTACGCCGAGAATATCGAAACCCGCGTTGCAGAATGCGGAAACGGAATGGAACACGCTCATCCACAAGCCTTGCCAAAAGCCGTAATCCTTTATGAACACGGGTGACATTATAAGCGCGCCCAAGGTTTCCACCGCGAAAGTGCCTATAAACACGGAATGGGTGAACTTGACTATTCCGCGTATTTCGGGCGCGGCAAGCGTTTCCTGCATAATGCTGCGTTGAGAAAGCCCTATCTTTCTGCCCGTCGCCTTTATTAAAGACATTGCCACGGTTACGACGCCAAGCCCGCCGATCTGAATAAGCAAAAGTATTACGAACTGCCCGAAAAAGCTCCACTCTGTGGCGGTGTTCGCAACCGAAAGCCCCGTAACGCACACGGCGGAAACGGCGGTAAACAGGCAATCTATAAACCCGCACGGCTCCCCGCGGGAAGATATCGGCAGGCACAGCAAAAGAGTTCCCACAGCCATCACCGCAAGAAACCCCAACGCTATAACCCTTGCCGAGGTAAAAATCTTTCTTTTCAAAATGCTCTAATTCCTCCGCCTTTTCGGCTGTTTACGCCGCGGGGAACGGAAACCGCTCCCGCCCGTCCGCCGCACAAGCACTTTTAACCGTTGCTCGCCGAAGGCGTTCTTCTTTTCTTTTTATCGTATTATACTACTTTAAAAAATTGTTGTCAAACGCATAGCGGCAAGGTGATAACCGCGCGCCATTGCCTCCGCTCCCCGAAGAATCTTTTTTTACGAGATTCTTCATATGCCCGTCAAAGTAAGCAAAGTTCGGAATGACGAAAAAAATTATTAAAAAAAGCGCCGCCGAGCTTGCCCCTCTTTTTAAAGACTTTTCGGCGGGCGTTTTTCTTTTTGCCGCAATTTTGTTGCGACTATCCGTAAAAAATTATTTCTTGCTTTCTGTAAAATAAGTCTTTATGCGATATTTCGCGCTTGCAAGCGGCTCTAAAACCCTCGGCGTAAAACGGTCGAAACGAGTGGTAGAAGGCTCTATGCCGAGCGCGTAATCTCCGCTTATCATGCTTTTCCATTCGAGCGTTACGGGGAAACTTCCCGTATCGTAAACGGTTTTTACCTTTATGCCGAGCGCGGAATTTTCGAGAATTACTTCCCCTTTTTCCGTTTCGTGATAGAAAACTTCTTCGTTTCCTCCGTCGATCGGCTCGGTTATCTCAAACATCAGGTCGCGGCGCGATTCGGCGTATTCCGTAAGCCCCTCGCTTTTTTTCGCGGGGATTTTTATTTTCAGGTTTTCATCTAAAAAAGGATAGCCGTAATTCGTGTGATAAAGCAAAACGTACTTCGCGGGGGTGTAGCCCTCGTTTATAAGTTCGTCGTTTATCTCGACGCCGCCGTCCGTAACCTCGTACCTTCTGCGAAGAACGAGATTTTCGCCGAACAGCGCGGTAACCCGCACGTCGCCCCCGACGATTATCTTCTCGCCCTCTATTATATGATAAACGTTTTCCGCCTTTTTATAATGCAAGCTGCCGTGTATCGGTCTACCTCTCACGCAAGAGCTTACGTTATCCGTTCCGCAGGTGTATAAATATCCGCCCTCGAACCGCTCCGCAAACTCGCCTTCCGAAAAATTCAACCCGTTTTTGGAAAGAAAAGATAAGTTCACGCCGCAAAAACGCACGCGCGAAATATCCAGCGCGTTATCTTTGTTAAAAAGAACTTCCGTTTTACCCGCAGTCGCAAGAATACAGTTTTTGCCGCTTTCCGCGCCGCTTTTAAGCTCTATATCGAACGCGGAATAAAGCTGTTTAAGGTTTCCGAGCTTTCTTGCGTTCATAATTTCAAATCGGGATTTTCCGCAAAGTGTTTAAGCATAACGATGTTTTCCGTTTTGCTCGTGTTGGTTATCTTAACGCCCTTTTTCGCGGCGGAAGCGGTTACGAAAAATTCGTCGCTCGTGAGTTCGCCGTAGCGTATAAGGGTAGGAGTTTCTATATCCCACACGCCGAATTTGCCCCTGCCTTCTATAAGAATAAAGCCGTAGGGCGCGCCGTCCGAAAGGGTTACGGTCTGTCCCGGATAAACGGTGAGCCTCTTTGCGCACGCAAGCTTGGATTTATAGCAAATCCATTCTTCTTTATAGGCTTCGCTTTCTCTTGCGACTATCGGGCGCATAAAGCGGTGCTTTTTGAATTCGGGATCAACGTTCGCTTCCCAGTCGATAACGTCCATAAGGTAATCGAAATTGCCCTTTTCTTCCGGCGGGCAGTTTTTCCAGAGCAAATCCACGGGAACGCAATGTCCGCCGTACAACACGGACTGATACATAGCGTAAACGTCCGAAGCGAACTGCGGTTCGTAAGTGCAAAGACTTGCAGGCGCGTGCAGAACCCCCGGAGGAACGTCCCAACCGGTATCGAGTTCTATTTTATACGCCTGCGAATAATCGAGAAGCTTATTATCGCCCTTATCGAAGTTCTCTAAACACTTTTTAATCTCTTCCTTGGTACACTCGGGGTTAAGCCCGAAAAAGGTAAACGGGAACTCACCGCCGTGATTGTTCATCTGCGCGGGGAAAAAGTACATTTCCGGCTTGCCCGCGGAACCGACTCTGCGCGCGTGCTGCTCCCTGTGGTGAATGTGGTGCGGAAGCGGACCTTGATTATCGAAAAATTTAGAGAACATAGACCAACCGTGATAGGTATTCCACAAATGTTCGCCGATAATCGCGTCTTTAAGCTCCGCAATCATATCGCGGAGAAGAATTTTTTCGTCGCCCTCCGCGGAAACCACGTAAGAAAGACCTTCGTCCGCGGGAGTATCCGGTCCGTTTTCCGCCCACGTGGTGGAAGCGAACCATCTTTCGTCTATCCCGCCCTTTTCAAGCCCCAGAACGTAATAATCGTCGGGGTGGAGTTTTATTCTTTTACCGGGGCGGCAAAAGCTTCTCGGAACCCACGTAGGTTTAAGTCTTAAAACGCCGTCGCCTTCTTTTAACAGCTTTTCGGATATACTCATAGTATAATCTCCTTTTATTTTGCTGATTATATCATACCCCGCAAGTCCCGCGCGGTATAGAAGTATAAAAATTAAAAATAGCGTTATATTTTCCGTTTTTGAAAATAATTTATCCTTTTGCCAAATCGTTGACAATTCGGGTGCACGGAATATATAATAAAAGCAGATTTTTAAGCGGAGTTTTCTTAAAAAATGAAAATCGTTTTGGACAAGCAAAAATTGCAGGACGTTATAGAAAGTTTTGCGGAAATAACCCGCACCAATATCTGTTTTTTCGACGCGGAAATGAACGTTCTTGCCTCTTTGCCGCAAAAAATGCAGCCTTTTTGCCAAAGAATAAGAGAGGCGGAAGGGCAGCTTCGGCAATGTCTTTTATCGGACGAAACGCATTGCAGGCAGGTTAAAAAACTTAAAAAACCGATAACCTACACCTGCCACGCGGGCATTACGGAAACGATGCTCCCCGTTATATACGACGAGGAAATTTTAGGCTACGTCATTTTCGGGCAGTATCGCGGAGAAAACGAGGCTTTGGTTCTTTCCGAGCTTAAAAGTTTTTGCGAAAAACATTCGCTTGATTACGAAAAGATGCTCGCGGATTACGAAAAGATGCCAAAGCTTTCCCGCGAACAAATAAAAGCTTCCGTCTCTATGACGGAGCTGTGCATTAAATATCTGTGTCTCGAAAACGTTATCAAAATAGACGGAACCTCCGCCGCCAGAAAGATAATCGACTATCTTAACGAAAATTTTCGGCAGGACGTTTCCGTAGGCGAACTTTGCAAAAAGTTTTTCATCAGTACAAAAATGCTTTACCGAATCGTAAAGGACCAGACGGGAACCACCGTTTTCGGGTATCTTACCAAAAAGCGCGTTAAAGCCGCGGAAGAACTTCTTATCGTTTCCGATAAGCCCGTTTCCGAAATAGCCGCGGAGGTGGGGTATTCCGATTATAATTATTTTATTAAAGTTTTCAAAAAGGAAACGGGCGTAACCCCGCTTAAATACCGCAAGCAAAATTCTTAAAGCTTATACGGGTTGTGCTTTCGCCGCTCGTTTCCTTTCCGCTCTCTCGATAAATAACTTCGATAAAATCAGCCCCGCGATAAAAATTGTTTAAGTGCAACGGCGCAAAAAACAACGCCGAGGGCGGCTCTTCGGTCGCTCCTCGGCGTTTTCTACGTTTAAATTATTAAATTTATTAAGCACAGCGTTCGACGGGAAGCCGCCAAGCTACGCAAGCTCTTTTATTTTAACCTTTCCGCACATATACTCGGAATAAGAATAAGAAGTTTTACCCGTAAAACTTTTATCGTTCGGGCTGACCGTAAACAACGCGGGGTAAACTCCCACGAGCGTTCCCGCAAACACCACGTACTTATTTCTGCCAAGGTTCAAGGTTACTTCTACGGGCTTTTTGTACATTCGCGCAATCGCGCTTTTTACACCGCTTAAATCCGAACTGTTTTTTATCATACGGAAATTATTCCCGTTTTTGCCGAACTTAAACGCCGCAAACAGCCTTTCGCGTAAATTTTTAACTATTAACAAAGAATTTTACGCAATACGGAAGATTTGCACGTTAAAATTACAAATCCTCGTCGTCGTCCTCTTCTTCGTCCTCATCCTCTTCCTCGTCGTAATCCTCGAAGTCCGATTCGTCGATTTCGGGAATATCGAAATCGTCCGGTTCTGAGGACTCGACTTCCTCTTCCTCTTCTTCCTCTTCTTCATCGTCGAAAAGTTCGTCGCCCTCTTCTTCCGCAAGCTTAGAAAGCGAAAGCATTTCTTCGCTGTCCTCTTCCTCTTCGGGAACGGGATCCTCGTCTAAATACTCTTTCCAAGAATCGTCGTCTTCTACGTCCGACACAGTATCGTCGCGCTCCAATTCTTTAAGGCACGCTTCGCAATACTTTTCGCCGTCTTTAACGTAGTTCTGATGGCAGCGGGGGCAGATGTCGCTTTCTTCAACGTCTACTTCGTCGTCGTCGGGGTTATCCACGAACAGCAATTTAGAGCCTTTGTTAAGCTCCGCCTTGCAAACGTCGCAATAATCTTCGCCTTTCTTTATATAATTGAGTTCGCATCTCGGGCATTTAACGTATTCTGCCATATTCGCTCTCCATATATATCATATATATTTATCGTCTTTAAGCGTTGTTACTTCGCACCGAATCGGCTTCGGATTTCTTCCGCCGTTTTTACCGCCGCGTTTTCCGCTCGACTTGCTGTATATTATAGCCGTATAAATTTTATTTGTAAACTATTTTTCGGTAGTATTTTGTTTTTTTGCGCGAATTTTTTAAAAAAAAAGAACGACAAACGCCGTTTTTCACAACGTCTGTCGTCCTCCTGTGCTTAAAGCTATAAGCACTCCCCCCTTTTTCCTTAAATAACCCCTCAATACGGAAAGCACTTTTTAAGCCCGAATAAGCCTTTAAAATATTTCGCAAGAGAGCCGCATTGCCTCCCCGCGCCGTTTTCTCTATGCCTTCTCCAAAAGCATTTTATCCGCAACAAGCGCGATGAACTCGCCGTTCGTGGGCTTTTCCGCGCCGACGTACGCGCGCACGCCAAGAAGCGAATTTATATTATCTATTCTGCCGCGGTTCCAAGCAACCTCTATCGCGTGGCGTATGGCGCGTTCTACCTTGCTCGCCGTAGTGGAATATCTTTTGCCTATCATAGGATAAAGCCTTTTTGTAATGCTGTTGATTATGTCCGGATCTTCGACTGCCATTTTCACACCCTCGCGCAAAAACGAATAGCCCTTTATGTGCGGCGGTATGCCTACGTTTATAAAAATTTTGCTGATCTTTTCTTCCAAAGAAGCCTGATGCACGGAAACGCCGTAAGCCGTTTGACGAACGCCGCCCGCTGCTTCGCCGATCTCGTGAATTCTTTCCGTAAGCACGCTGCCGAGAAAAGGTTTTGCCATAAAATAATCCGCGCCGAGTTCGATAGCCTTTGCTATAAGCTCTTCTCTGCACAGCGCGGAAAGAACGACGATTTTAACGTCTTTATTAACTTCTCTTACTTTTTCTATAACGCATAAGCCGTCGTAACCGGAAAGCACAAGCCCCGTAACGAGAATATCCGGCTTTTTATCCGCAATCATCGCAATGGCGGAGATTCCGTCCGCCGAACAACCGATTACCTCGAACTCGTCGTCCGCCTCCAAGGTTTCCTTAATCTTGTCGGCACTTTCTTTTGTATCTTGCAATACAAAAACACTCTTCTTTTTCATCAAAACTTCCTCCCTAAACCCGCCTGTTGCGGTGTGTTGTCAGTATTGTACAACATCTGCCGTCAAAAAGCAAGCGATTTGTATATATTTATACAAATATTATGAAAAGTTTTCAAAAAAGACGCGTTTTACTGCTGAATAATCGACAGTATTCGACTTTGTACAAAACATTTTACATTTTTCGCGATATTTGTACTAAAATAATCGCGGGGATTTAGAACAAAAAAACAAACCTCCCGCCGCACGGGCGATTTGTTTTTGCCGTTTGAAGTCTTTTATCGTCTCAACCGCCGCTATCGCGCCCCTTCGCCCTCAGGTGAAGGCGTTTTATCGTTCGTCGTTCTGCGCCGAGCTTCTTGCCACTACTCCCGAAGAATCTTTTTTAATTTTTTAGAGATTCTTCATAAGCCCGTCAAAGCTTGCCCGTTTCAGAATGACAAGATATCGGATATAAAAAAGCCTTCTCCCGCGGGAGAAGGTGTCAGCCTTCGGCTGACGAATGAGGCGTTATTATACTTTGCCTTTTCGTCATTATGAGCCGCGCTCACGCCCTACCGCCGAAAGTCTCTTTACCGTCATTCTGAGCCTTGCTTCTTGCCACTACTCCCGAAGAATCTCTTTATAATGATTGTATAAGATAATTATCTATTATTTTATCTATAAGCTCGTTTATGCCCGACTTTAACTGTTGTTTCATTATTAAAACAACTTCCTTCGGCAAACGCGCCGCAAGCTTTGCCGCCGCTTCGCAAACCGCTTTATCTAATTCTTTTACGGAAACGACTTTTCCCTCTTCCCCCTCGGGCATCGCGGATAAATCAAAATTCTTCTTTCTTCCGTAAGGGGAAAAATACGGCTTTTGCCCCATATGTTTTATGGCGATAATCTCTTCTATTATTTCCGCCTTTCGCTTTGTCGTGGGCGTACGAACCCCGCAATCTCTCCCCATTGCCCTTAATATATGTACGGATAATTTTTGCAATTCAAGCCGCTCTTTCGCTATTCTCTCCAAAACGTCGTTATTCTCTCCCATATTCGGCACCCCGCTAAAACTTTTAAACTTAAAAACGCCGCTTCTTGCGAAGCGACGTTTGTAGAATGCGTTTCGCAAGTTTGCAAAACCAATACATTCCGATGGGTACACCGAGACCATATTGAACGCGAAAGCATATCTACCGTATGGTAAATATGGTTTCGGTAAAAAATACCCTGAATTATTAAAATGTAATGGTTTTGCGGTATTAGTGTATCATTAAATGCTTTTTAAGTCAAGGAAAAACTAAACTTTAAACTTAAAAACGCCGCTCCTTACGAAGCGACGTTCGTAGAATGCGTTTCGCAAGTTTGCAAAGTTAACGAATGCCGATATTTCTATCTCATAGACTCGTTGAATGCGAAAACATATCTACCATATGGTAAATATGAGTCATGACGATAGAAATTATAAAGACTTTGCGTCGTTAACTTTGCGCTATTAGTGTATCATTAAATGCTTTTTAAGTCAAGGAAAAACTAAACTTTAAACTTAAAAACGCCGCTTCTTGCGAAGCGACGTTTGTAGAATGCGTTTCGCAAGTTTGCAAAACCAATAGTCATTTCTATACCGATAAGTATTTCCCGAATAGCCATTGAATGCGAAAACATATCTACTTCTTTTGATAGCGTATCATTTTATTTTTTTTATATCAAAAAAAACAAAAACTTTCTCCTTGCTTTTTGTAAAAGTTTGCCCGTTTCGGAATGACAAGGCGGTAAATATTAACAAATAAAAGAAAAACCGCAGGGTGCAGCTCCTTTTTCGTGAGTCGTACCCCGCGGCAAATTTCCGTTCGGAATAAGCCTTATTCCGTTAAATTTTGCTTTTAATTATTTGTTTTCGCCGAACAAATCGTTTGCTTTGGAGAAGTACGCTTTAAGGTTGTTGCAAAGCATATCGCGAACGCTTATAAATCTGTCTTTTCCGAGAGAATCTATAACGCCCTGTCTTATGCCCTTCGCCGCTTCGTACTTACCGTTAAGCTTTTCCCTTAACGCGGCTTTTTCTTCCGCGGGCATTTTAGAAGCGTATTTCACAGCTTCCGCAAGCTCGTTATAAGCTCTGCCGAGTTCGATTGCCTTTTCCGCATTTTCAAGTTTTTCCACGTAGCTCGAAGAAACTTCTTTTTTGGCTTCCGCGTCTAATCCGTCGTAAACCTTTCTCGCTTCCGCAACGGAGGTAACGAATTCGTTGTCCTCGTCGTCGAAATCGAGCGTGGAAGCAATGTCGCCGATAGCCGCCACGGCTGCGTTCGCGCGATCCGCCGCAAGCATCACGCCCGCAAGCTTTTCGCCCTCGAACCAAAAGCTGTCGTTTTTACCGTCGTCGTCGGCATCTTCACCGGTAATGTTGGTTTCCGCAATATCGGTAAACCAAACGTAAGAACTGCCCTTAGTGGTAGTATCGAGATAGAAGATATAAGTCGTGCCGTTTGCGGTAACGAATTCGGGAGCGTACCAAGAGGTATTGACCGAACCCGCGGAAATTCTCTGCTCGATTGCGTTTTCGTTATTCAATTCCGCACGCGCGATTTCTCCGCTCGCGTTGTTATAATAAACGTAGCCGTCTTTTACCGCGATAAGCGAAGAAACTTTTTCCGATTTATATACGTTGGTCTTAACCCCTCTTTCGTCGCCGACGAGGGTGGACTTAATCACGTAATCGTTATCGGCGTCGTAGTAATAAACTTCGCTCGTAGATTCGATTATAACGCCGGAAGTCGCATAAGTCGTGTTTCTCACTTCTTCCGCGCTTACGCCGTCGTTAAAAATATCCTTAACCGCCTTAACGTAGGTTTTTGCGGTGCCGTTTGCGGGGGTAGCCGTGTAGAACACGTATCCGTTCGTTACGAGGGTAATCGCGTAAGTGATTTCTCCCTTTTCACCGTCTAAAACCTTAACCGCTTCGCCCTTCGCGTTCACCGCGTAAACGGCGTTGTAGCTCGCCGCGGAACGGGAATAGCCTTCGCTTGCCGCCTTATCCTCGAAATACTTTTCGTCGTAAATCTTAACGGTGTAGAAAAGCGCAACGTCGCCGTTGTTTTCCGCAAAGGTAACGTCTCCCATAGAGAGGTAAACGTCTTTTCCGGAAGCGTTTTTAACAGCTTCGTTGTTTTTATCGTCCGTTTTGGCAACGACCGCGGTAGTTCTTGCGGAAGTATCGTATACCTTAACGGCGGAATCTGCGGTATCGTTATAAATTATATAAACGACGCCGTCTTTTTCGGTAATTCTGTATTTGGTAGAAAGGGAAGCCACGCCGAAAAACTCGTCGTTTTTATCCTGCGTGCCGTCCAGCTTCGCTCTTTGGAAAGCAAGCTCGTCGTTAGCGATGCTGCCGGAAGAATTTCTGTGCGTGGAGGGGCTTGCGAAGTAAACGTACTCGCCGCTGATTTTTATGCCGGCGGTATAATCGCTTGCAACGAAAAGCTTGGGAACCACGACTTCCGACTTGACTTCGCCGCCGAGAGTGGACTTATCCACCGCAACGAGCGAGCCTTTTACGGGTGCGCCGAACGTGTTGTCGTTCGTGGAAACGCCCGTGCCGTTGATAACGTAAACGTACTTTTCGGTTTCCGCAAGGAAGCCCCCGTCGGAAATAAGTGCGCCGTGATCGGTCATCGAGGGCTTTTTAAAAGCCGCACCGCTGCCGCAACCGACAGCGAATGCCGCCGAAACCGCAAGCACGACCGTAACCAATAAAAGTAAAATCTTTTTCATAAAAGCTCCGCAACTTTTCGGTAAACTTTGTCAAGCTCACCGAATATAATTATAGATATGAAGTCGCAAAAACCCGCAAGCAAGCTTACGACCTCTTTCTATTATAAACTATCTTTCCCGCTTTTGCAATGATTTTTCGGTTTTTTTACGGGATTTTTGTTTAAAGGAGAAAACAAAAATGGATAAATTCGGAATTTTTAACCTGCTTAACTCCTTTCTCGGCTTCGCGAACGAAAAAAGAGCGCGCGAAGCGGAAGAATCCGCAACAGAAACGCAAAAATCGGGGCGCGCCGCCGAGGACGATTTTATCGGTTGTAAAAACGAAAACCACGCCCGTAACAACGCTTCCGCTCCTGCCGAAAACGCTACGTCGAGCCACGCCGCGAACGCCTCTTCAAAGTCCGTTTCAAACTCCGTCGCGAACGCCGAAAACACTGTCGGAAAAAACGCCTTTTCTCAACCTTCCCCGCTCGTCGCGGGTATGCTTTCCGTAATGCGCTCTCACGACGAATTCGTTAAACGCGTGCGGGAAAACAATGCGAAAAACGACGCGGAAAAGAAAGATTAGCGTACGCGCAAAACCCGTTTTTGCAAAGCGCAACGTTTTTAACAGAAAGAAGAAAGGAAAGTAAAGATAAACCGCGGACCCGATAAGAGTCCGCGGCAATAATCTTTCGTAATGCGGAAATATCCGATTATCTCTTGGAGAACTGCGGAGCGCGACGAGCCTTTTTGAGACCGTATTTCTTTCTCTCCTTCATTCTCGAATCTCTCGTAAGGAAGCCTGCTTTTTTGAGAGCCGTTCTCGATTCGGGTTCGGCTTCGAGCAGAGCGCGGGCAATGCCGTGTCTTATCGCGCCGGCCTGACCGGTAAAACCGCCGCCGACTACGTTCACGGCAACGTCGTACTTCGCGGTTACGCCGAGAAGTTCGAGCGGTTGACGAACGATGAATTTAAGGGTGTCGAGTCCGAAATATTCGTCGAGACTCTTCTTGTTTATGGTAACGGTTCCGTCGCCTGCGGGAAGCAAACGAACGCGGGCTACGGCTTTTTTACGTCTGCCCGTACCCCAATACTGAACTTTTTTCTTTGAAGTCGTCTTAGCCATATTCTACACCTCTTTAAACAAGTTTAAGCACTTCGGGCTGCTGAGCCTGATGGTTATGGTCGGGTCCCTTGTAAACTTTAAGCTTGGTAAGCATTTTTCTGCCGAGACTGTTTTTGGGGAGCATACCCTTAACCGCTTCGTAAACCGCCACGTCGGACTTGGTTGCCATAAGAGTTTTGTACTGAATCTCTTTAAGTCCGCCGATGTGACCGGTATGGTATCTGTAATATTTCTTTTCGAGTTTTTTGCCCGTTAAAACGACCTTGTCGCAGTTTACGACGATAACGAAATCGCCCGTATCGACGTTGGGGGTGAAGGTGGGTTTGTTTTTACCGCGAAGAATTGCGGCAACCTGCGAAGCGACTCTGCCGAGCGCAACGCCTTCGGCGTCTACAACGTACCACTTTCTGACCACGTCTTCCGCGTGAGCCATATAAGTCTTCATTGATGTTTCTCCTTGAATTTGCGTTTTAAGCGCATTATATATATCGTTTAAGACGCTTAAAGACGCTTTCACGACGAGCGTCCTTCGGGAGGGCTAATCCCGATAAGCGAACTTTTCCTTATAAATGCCTATCTATATTAAAATATTTAAGGCACAAAAGTCAAGCGTTTTGCACCCGTTTTTTATTTTTTGACAAAATTTTTCGCCGAGCCTTACGCTTTTCAGTCGTCTTTTAAGCTAATCGTTTTCTTTACCGAAATTCACTCTTTTATTTTTATCGCGGAACCGCAATACGGACAACGCGGATCGGATTCCTTGATTTTGACGGTCGCTCCGCATGAAGCGCATTTTGTCACTATTTCTTTTTCTTCCGCAAAAGCGGCAAGCGGTTTTATTTCTTTTTTCTCCGCGTCGAAAATAAATCCCTCTATTATTCTTTTTTCTATCGCGGTTTTAATAAGATTTTCCGCCTCCTCTTCTTTCGCGTGGATTTGCGCGGCTATATCGGAAAGCTTGCGCAATTTATCGTGATAAATCGCAAGTGCAAGTCTTTCGTACCGCACCGCTTCGCCGAACTTTAACCAAAGTATAGGCGCGCCGTAAAATCCTAAAACCGCAAGGGTTATCCCCGAGGCAAGCACTAACCCGCTTTTACCCGCGCCGAGAATTATAAGGACAACGCCGAGCGGCAAAAAAACAGTAAAACTCACGGCGAAAATCGCCTTTTTCAATCTGTTCGTTTTCGCTTTGTTCTCGTTACTTCTCATATATTTCCGCCTTTATTTATTCTTGCGAATTTTGCATAAATTATCGCCGAGCTTTGCTCTTTTCAATCGTATTCCGCGCTAAGGAGGCACAAGCCTTTTGCGGGAAGGGTTTTAACGTTTTCGGGGCGCAACCCCGTCGTCAAGGACTTTTTTACGTCCTCCGCCCCGATTTTTCCTTTGCCCGCGCCGACCAGCACTCCCGCGATTATCCTTACCATATTGTATAAAAACCCGTTTCCGCACACCGTTATTTCTATATCTTCGCCGAGTTTTTTCACCGTTAAAGAATATATCGTCCTCACGGTGGTTTTCGCCGCGCTTCCGCTCGCCTTGTAAGCCGCAAAATCGTGCGTGCCGATAAATTCCGCCGCCGCCGCGCGCATTTTCCGCACGTCAAGTCCCTCGTCCTCTCTCACGGCGTATCTTTCTTTAAGCGGGCTTTCCGTTTCGGAAAGATAAATACTGTATCGGTAAGTTTTCTTTTTTGCCGAATTGCACGCGTGGAAGCCTTCCGCCGCCCGCTCGCTTTTTATAACTCGTACCGAAGGCGGCAAAAAAGCGTTCATGGCTTTGCCGAATTTTTCTGCGGGAACGCTCGATTCGGTATCGAAATGCGCCGTCTGCCCCGCGGCGTGTACGCCCGCGTCCGTTCTGCCGCTCCCCGTCACGCGGACTTTTTCGCCCGTGACGGCAAAAACGGCTTCTTCCAAAAGCTCCTGCACGGAAACGCCGTTTTTTTGAACCTGCCACCCGCAAAGTTCCGTTCCGTCGTAAGAAACCGTAAGCTTAATTCTCATAAAATCGCTCCTAAAAAGAGATAGAATTTATTGAGAAACACAACGCCCGTTATCAGCACGACAACGAAAAGCACTCCAAACAAATCGCGATAGGTAAGAACGCTTTTTTTATACTTCGTGCGGTTTTTGCTACCCGCGTAGCAACGCGCGTCCATGGCGTCCGCAAGCTCGTCCGCACGGCGGAAAGAACTGATTAAAAGGGGTATCAGCACCGGCACGAGGGCTTTTGCGCGCTTAAAGATATTTCCGCTCTCGAAGTCCGCGCCGCGCGCCTTCTGTGCCTTGATTATCCTGTCCGTTTCCGCCAAAAGGGTGGGAATAAACCGAAGCGCGATGCTCATTATAAGCGCAAATTCGTGAACGGGGAATTTGATGAATTTCAGCGGCGTTAAAAGGCTTTCTATGCCGTCCGCAAGCTCTACGGGAGAGGTGGTTAAAGTAAGCACCGAAGCCCCTAGAACCATAAGCGTTATTCTTGCCACGATAAAGCCCGCGGAAAGAAGTCCCTCGTCCGTAATAAAGCCGCTTTCCCACAGCGGCGTGCCGTTTTTGTTGAAAAAAATCTGCAATATCGCC
>CAKQEE010000009.1 GCA_934230055.1 uncultured Clostridia bacterium | reverse complement strand
TGCTACACCCGCAATCGCTCCGCCCGAAAGTCCCGCCTTTTCTTCGGGAACTTCCGGCGTTTCCGGATTTTCGGGCGTTTCGGGAACGCCGGGCGACGACAAATCTTCGTACACGGCGGTAAGCGTTGTTTCTCCCTTTACGGTAAACTTATAAATCTTCTCGGTGCCGACGACTTTTCCGCTTGCGTCTTTCCAGCCTTTGAACTCTTTGCCTTCTTTTTCTTCCGCAGTTACGGTGACTTCCTCGCCTTCTTTACAGACTTTGCTTTCGCCGTTTACCGTCACGGTATACGTGACGATTTTTGCTATCGAAAGGTCTGTTATTTCATTGCCGTCTTTATCGAAATGCTTGCCGCAAACGGTGCAGTCTTTATGCGCCTTCGTGCCTGATTTTTCCGTTGTTGCAGGCTCTTCGGGTATCCAACCGCCGTACGTATGCTCGGTAAAATCAATATCTACTTCTTTTTCTTGCGCCTTAAACGCAGTATTTACAAAAGTTGCGGTGTATTTCTTTTTGCCTTTTTCTTTGCAGGTCGCCGCTTTTATTTCCGTTTCCGTCGCGGTTACCGTTTCGCTTTCTATATGCGTTTTATCGTGCCTGCATACTCTTTCCGCCTTGCAAGTATCGTCGCTCGTCCAGGTGTATTTTACTTCTCCGTAGTCGTGACCGAGTTTTTCGCCGTATTCCGCACCGCAAACCGAACAAATCGCTTTTGTCGTACAAGTTGCCGTTCCGCCCGAATGATTTGCTTTATCCAAAATCTCGGAGCAACCGACGTACGTACATTCGTGATAATGATACGTTCCGTCTGCAGAATTGCGCCATTCGCCGCCGGCCGTATGCTCGTAATGCCCTGCGGGAGTTATTATATATCCGCATTTCGTACATTTTACGGGATTCGTTTCGTCGGGCTTTGCCCTGTCGGGCGTGTGCGCTTCTACGTTTAATTTGTTATCGCAAGTCGAACAGGTATCCCAATGCCCCGTGCCGTCTTTTCCGCCGTATTTCGTTAAGTTATGCGCGGCTGTTCCGCCGTATTCCGCGCCGCATACCGAACAAACCGCTTTCTTTTCGCAGGTTGCCGTTCCGCCCGAACACGTGCCGTTTTCTTTATGACTGCTATCTCTTTTACAAGTGCGGGTGTGCGTTCCGTCGCCGTTACTTACCCAAGCGCCGTAGTCGTGACCGAGTTTTCCGCCGTATTCCGCGCCGCATACCGAGCAAACCGCTTTCTTTTCGCAAGTTGCCGTTCCGCCCGAACAAGTGCCGTTTTCTTTATGACTGCTATTTCTCTTACAAGTGCGGGTATGCGTTCCGTCGCCGTTACTTACCCAGGCGCCGTAGTCGTGGTCGCCGTTCGCAGGTATCGTAAGGTCGGTTGTTTCGTTTTTGCCTTCGTCAAAGTATTTTCCGCAACCCGAGCAATAGTAATGCGCTTTCACACCCGGTGCCGAGCAAGTTGCGGGGGTTGCCGCAATCAAATCGCCGTAGTCGTGAACGCCGGTTGCAGGGATAGTCAACGCTGCTTCGGTTGTTTCGTTTTTGCCTTCGTCAAAAAACTTTCCGCAATCCGAGCAATAATAATGCGCTTTCACACCCGGTGCCGAGCAAGTTGCGGGAGTTGCTTCGATAAGCGCGCCGAAATTATGGCTTACGGCAACGGTAACGGTTGCAACGCCGCTTGCCAGATAGTTTTCGTCTTCCGCGTATCTTACTTCGTATTCGCCTGCCGCAAGATTTGTAATCGCAGTTGACGTGCATTTCGTATAATCCGCGTCGCCGACTTTTTTGTATTCCATCGCGGTTGTAACGCCGACGATTGTTCCGCTGCCGTCCCTGCACGAAATCGGGTTGGCGAAAAATCCGACGGGGGCTGATTGCTCTGCCTTGTTAATTAAAAACTCTTTGGTGAAACTGCCTTCATACGCGCCCTTACCCGTGACGGTAACAACGTAAGTACCCGCGCCAACGGGTTTGCCGCCAAAATCCAACGCGCCGCCTGCGCCCGCTTTTACCGCGTAACTTACTTCGTAATCTGTTCCTCGAACAAGCGTTCCGCCGAAAGTCGGCTCTTGTGCCGTTTCGTTGTATGCTTTTCCCGTAAGATCGGTAACGGGTACAAGAGCTTCTGTTATCGCCGCCGCGGTCGGTTTTGTAATTTCATATTCTCTCGAATAAAACCAAACCCACGAGAAATTGTCCCCTACCCAGACCTTCACGTCTCCCGTCCAGTTTGCCCCGTTTACCGTAAGCGTTACGCCGTTTTTATCAAGCACGTGAGTCGTGTTGTCGGTACGAATCTGAACTTCGTATCTATACTTTCCTTCCGCAAACGTATCGTCTACGTTCCATTTCCATTCGCTTCCGTTATACTTTTTCCAATCGCACGTACCTAAATTTACCGGTAAACCGTCCGCTACGATAAAAGAAGGCAGAACCACGTCTTTTCCATAGCCGACTACTTCGTCGATGTTTGAAGTAGCCTGAATTTCGCTTATTTTTATGCGGTCGTCGGGGTTTATAATCGTATCGGCAATCGCCAAAGTAATTTCGGCGGTAGTCGGCGTACTGTCCGTAACTCTGATTACGAGGTCTGCGTTTGCGCCTAATGCCGTCGGCGTTCCCGAAACCGTGCCGTCTGCCGCCACTTCAATCCAATCGGGACCCGTCACCTTTGAGAACGTGTAAGGCTTTGTACCGCCCGTCGCTCCGGAGACAACCGAAAACGTAGGTATGGCTCGCCCTTCGTAAACTTTTTTCAAATTCCAAGCGTCGTTTTTAATAAACCCGACGGGCGCACCTATCGGAGCCGTAATTTCATATTCTCTCGAATAAAACCAATCCCACGAGAAATTATCCCCGATACCGAAATTCCCGTCTTCCGTCCAGTTTTCCCCGTTTACCGTAAGCGTTACGCCGTCTTTATCAAGCACGTGAGTAGTGTTTTCGGTACGAATCTGAACTTCGTATCTGTACTTTCCTTCCACGAATATATCATCTTCGTTCCATTTCCATTCGCTTCCGTTATACTTTTTCCACCGATGCGTACCTAATTTTATCGGTAAATCGTCCGCTACGATAAAAGAAGGCAAAACCACGTCTTTTCTATAGCCGACTACTTCTTCGATGTTTGAAGTAGCCTGAATTTCGCTTATTTTTATGCGGGTATCAGTCCCTTCCGCGTGCGCGTTTGGCGCAAAGCTTGCAAAAGCAATGCCGAGCGCAAAGGCAATGCACGCCGCCAACCCGATTAAAACTGCAATAAGTTTTGTTGTGAGTGTCCGTTTTTTCGTCATAATAACGTCTCCATTTATTTTTTTACAAAGCGCGATACCTTCGCGCGATATGCCTTACAAAATTTTTGTTGCGCTTTCGGTTACGAACCGATTTTAACGTACCTTTATACGGCGTTTTTTTGCTTTCGTGACTTTAACGAAAGCTTTCTACGGCGTTGATTATAGCGTAAAACAAAAACTTTGTCCCCCACCCAAACCCCCAAAAGGTGGGGAAAAGGGTGAGAAAATTCTTTTTTCTCACCGCAAGAGGGAGTTTTACGATAAACAGAATCGTTATATAGAATGGTTCCGTTTTTTCGCGCTCGTTTTTTCGTTCCGCATTCTTTTTTGCCGCGTATCCGTAGTAATAATTTCTGTAGCGGACATCGACTTTTAAAATAAGCCCTGCGCGCGGCGGAAATTTTTCCGCCGCCCGCAGGCTTTTTTCGATTTTTTTTGATTTTGTTTTTCGATTTTGTTTGCGGTTAGTTTTCGGAGACGGAAACCGCTTCTTCGGCTTTACCCGCTTCCTGCGACTTTTTCATTTCGTCAAGTTCTCCGCCTATTCCGCGGCGGCTTTTAAAAGACAATATAAAGCTGCACTTTTCTTTGAACTTGTCCGCGCGGTTTTTTATGGAAAGTCGTAATTCTTCCAGCTTTACAACCGCGTCATGGCGTTTTGCCCATTCCCTTATTTTTGCAACGACCTTAAACGAGTAGCAAACGTCTACCGCCATCACACCGAAATACGCGCCGAACAAAAAGCCGCTCCACGCGAAATTTGCAGCCGCTTCCGCCGCCGCCGCGATATACGGGTGAATAAGAAAATAATAAGCCGCGCCGATTATACCCCAAAACAGCGTGAACAGCGGGCAGATTATACCCTGAATATTCCCCCATCTGTCCGAATAATCCCAAAGCTTTACCTTCATACCCTTGATAAAGATAAGCCCCGTGATATATTCTATAAAGGTCATCGCGAAGGTTATCGTAAACACGACGAAAATCGCGCGCCATACGGGCGAAGAAATAAAGCCGTATTCCGCGGAAGATATAAGATACAACACGAGCGTACCCGTTCCGTACAGCGGAAGGTTAGGACCGACCAGAAATCCCGGGTTCACCCATTTTTTGTGCGCGAATCTTCTGAAAAAGAATTCCATAATCCAGCCTGCCGTACCGCCCGCTACGTATACGAAACACATTTTTAAGAACGTTTGCATAGTTTCTTCCTCTTTTTTTCCTCTCGTGAATTTTTCTTTATTTCCCGCTTTTTCGCTCTTTATAGTCCGCGAAGCGTCACCGCGCATTTTCAGGCATCGCCGCATTTTTTAGGTGCGCCGCGTTTTTCGGAACGTCCCTTTTTCTACGCGTTCTTTATTCGGTGCGAAAAGCAAAAATCTTTTTTAACGCGCAAAGCGAGAACGAAAAAATCGCCCCCGCGTCCGCGCCCGTTTTAAGCATTAACCCAAATTAAGCAAGGATAAGCTTTTTGATATATTTTCTTTCTTTAAGAGTGATTTTGTTATCCACCGTTACTATCGCAAGGCAAAGCGCAACGACGTCCTCTCTGAAACTCTCGTCCGCAAAACTCAGCACCGTAAGAAGGTCTGCGGTGTAATCGTGAATTTCTTTATGAACGCCCCTGTCGCACTCGAAAACGGCTTTAACGGTAGCAAAATCGAAATCTTCGCCGAACGCTCTTACGAGCGCGGGATAAATAAGAAGATATTCGCGTTCGTCAAGCTTTCCGTCTGCCGCGACGGCACCAACGATAAACGTTGCGAGCGTTTCTACGGGATCGATTTCGGGAACGTCTAAAAGTTTAAGCTTTGACATAACGACAAGTGACTTTTCCGCGATAATCGCGCCGCGCTCGATCGCGCTCATCTTTTCAAACTCTTTACACAACTTCGTAAATTCAAACATAATTGAATCTCCTTTAATAATTTATCATATTTTCATCAAAGCGGCAAGTCTTTTTTAACGAATACTTTCTCGCCGACGATATAACCCGCTATGCCCGCCACCGCAAGTATCGCGAATTTCCAAAGGTAAACCGTGGTACCTTCCATTATGGAAACCACGTCGAACAAAGAAATAACCGTGGCGTAATTGAAATAGTTCAAAGCGTCCAGCCTTACCACCGAAGGAATGACGGGGCTTCCGAAAAGTCCCAGCATTGCCGCAACGAGCGCAAATATCGAAAGTCCGCCACCTATTGCCATAGAACGTTTGCTTCTGTCGAACAGACAGGAAGTGAAAAAGCACAATCCCGAAAGCGCGAGCAGAACGAGGAACGCACCGAGGTTAAGAAGCAGAAGCTTTGCATAGGTCAGCTCCACTTCCGCCGTTCCCGCGGAAACGATTGCAAGACACACGCAACCGGTAGCCGTGGTAAGAACGAACATTCCGAGAAGGGAACCTATAAGATATATCGCCTGCGTGAATACCACCGTTTTACGCTTCGTGGAAGTGGATAGGACGTACGCCATAGAGCCGCTGTCCACCTGCCCCGCGATAAGGTTGTTAGAAGCCATTATCATATAAATTATGGGAAGAAGCAAGCCCGCAAGCTTATAGAATATAGAGCCGACTACCAGAGTATACAAGTCCATCGTGCCTATTTCTTCCAGCGCGGAAGAAACCTCTTCGGGAAGGGAAGAGAGAAGGCTCGAAGTAATTTCCGATTCTATCTCTTCCGCCTTTGCGGTAACCGCTTCCGCCGCGGCTTGTTCGCTTTCGTACTTACCCGCCGCGAAGTCCGCCATAATAAGCTCCGTTTCGTATTCTATTCTTCCGCTAAAGGTGATTATAGCCGTCATTCCGAGGTTTTTGACGTGAGCATAAGTATAACCGAAGCCCTCATACTTTTCCTTTGTAACCTTAAAGCTCGCGAGGTTTTCTACGAGCTTATCGACGACCTCTTCGCTCGTCATGTTAGCCGCAAGGAACACGGGCGCGGCGTTTTTAACACGCGCTTTTCTGTATTCCGCCCTTTCTTCGCTTGCAAGATATTCCGCGTCGTTACCCGCGGAGATTGCGGCGAACACGGAGCTTACGTCGTAATCTCCCGGCAAACTTTCGCCGTTGTTCTGGTAGTAAGCGTTCATCTGTCCGTTGGGGTTTACCGCGCACATCGCAACGCCGTAATATTCCAAAGACATATCCTCCGCGCCCTCCTCGGTCGGCGCAAAGTTTTGTTTTATCCACGTTTGAGTATCGGTTGCGGCTGAACCGTACGCAAGGGCTATCGCCGCAAGCTTGTTCGCGCTCATTTCGCCCGCTTCCACCTTCTCCTCGAACGTCTTTCCCGCGGTGGTGAAAAAGGAGGGCTTGGCTTCCGCCGGGCTTCCCGCGGCTATCCATTCGAGATAGGAAAAGCATTCTTTCGCACCCGAAGCAAGGTATTCGTCGAACTTTTCGACGCCCTTTTCGCCGTTTATAAAATAACCGACGGCGCGTTTTTCCATAGCGGAATCCACTTCTTTAACGATGATGGTATCCTGAATGGCGTTTTTAACTTCGCCGAGGCTGCCGCTACCCGAAATAAGCATAACGCAGGCAAGCATAAAGCACACGGCGAAAGTGATTATCGCCCACATCGTGCCGTTCGCCTTGCAAGATTGTTTGAATAACGCTTTACTGAACATTCTTCTCGTTCTCCTTTTTTGCGAATAATATTTTTTTGAAATGGTCTTCGAGGGTATACGGAAGCTCGGAAATGAACTTCACGTCGTAATTTTTAAGTATCTTCAAAAACCTTGCGGTTTCGGTAGAAGCTATTCTTACCGTAACCTGATTATACTGTTCCTGAATTCTTATTATCTCCACGTTTTCGCCTTTGAACCTCTCGAAATCGGCGTGCGTATTGAACTCCGTCTTAAAGTCCTTTACCGGTCTGTTGTTTATATCGTTCATATCGCACACGTCCGCGATTCTTCCGTCCGAAATCAGCGCGACTTTATCGCACGTGCTTTCCAGCTCCTCGAAGCTGTGGCTGCTCATCAGTATGGTTTTGCCCTTTTTGTGTTCCTCTTTGATTATATCGAGGAAGGTTGCGCGCATAAGCGGATCGAGTCCTGTGGTCGGCTCGTCTAAAAGTATTATCGGCGCGTCGTTCATAAGCGCGGCGACGAGCGCGGTTTTCTGCTTCATACCCTTACTCATTCGCTTTAAGTTCGCGCGCGGATCGAGTTGAAGCCTTTCTATAAGCTCGTTCGCGTAGTCCATATTCTTCATTTTAAGGAATTCCGCCTGCGTTTTAAGAAAGTCTATACCCGTGGGAAGATCGGGGAAGGCAATCTCTCCCGGAACGTACCCCACGTTTTTTGCTATCTCGCTCGCGTGTTCCCAAGAGGAAAGCCCGTTTACCGAAGCTTTGCCGCTCGTGGGCTTCAAAAACCCTAAAATATTGCGAATCGTCGTGGTTTTTCCGCTGCCGTTGGTGCCGACGTACCCCATCATCTCGCCTTGATTTATTTCAAGATTCAGGTCGAACACGCCGCACCCCGCGCCGTAGTCCTTCGTAAGATTTTCTAATTTAATTACGCTCATTTCAACGCTCCGTTAAAGTCCTTGTCTTCTTTATAGAACTTCATAAAATAGTCTTGCAAAGATTCTTTTCTGTTGCCGAAAGACAAAACGTTCATATCCGCAACGCCGCGGATCAGCTCGTTCAAATCTTTATCTTCCACCGAAACGAACCTTTCCCCCGCACTCCTGTTAAGCTGCGTAAGCGAAGCTATTCGGGAAGATACGCCGTCGAACTTTACCGCTTCCGCCTCGTCCGAAAATTTAAGAGTATAAAATTTTCTCGAAGCGTGTTTAAGATCGTTCGCGACGAAATCTGAAACTATTCTTCCGTCTTTTATAATCGCAATCCTGTCGCAGGTGTTGTCTATTTCGGAAAAGATGTGGCTGGAAAGCAAAATCGTTTTTCCGCGCGCTTTTTCTTCGTGAATAAAGGCTACGAATCTTTCCTGCATAACGGGATCGAGACCGCTCGTCGGCTCGTCTAAAATAAGCACGGAAGGATCGGACATAAAAGCCGCCACAATCGCGAGTTTCCTTTTTACGCCGAGACTCATACGCTTGGTTTCGCCGCTCAAAGCCACTTCGCTAAGCTCGAACATATCGAGCATTCTTTTTTGCATCGCTTCGTTTTTTATCCCTTGCAAAGACTGCATCATATTAAGAAAAGCCCTTCCCGTAAGTCCCGCGGGCAAAGCTATTTCGCCGGGGATATACCCTACCTTGGAAAGAATTTCGTAATACTTTTTAAACGTTTCTTTGCCGAAAATTTTCGTACTGCCGCCGTCGGGCTTGGAAAAGCCCATAAGATGCCTTATGGTAGTGGATTTGCCCGCGCCGTTCGGTCCTAAAAATCCGAACACTTCGCTTTCTTTAACGCTGATGCTCACGTTAAAAACTCCGCGTCCGCTGCCGTAATCTTTCGTAAGTTTTTCTACGTCTATTACGCCCATTTCCTGCTCCTTAAAAAATTTTTTCGTTTTTCTTTTGAACATTGTTGACATATTAACAATATTAAATTATAATAAGAGCGTATAAAAAGTTAAGCACAACAAACACCTTCAACGTTGATATATTAACACTTTTCCAAAATACGTTAAAAAGAGGTGCTTTATGAAAGCTCAAAACCTTAACAACTCTTCCAAAAAAACGAGGAAGCTTATAAAAAAAGTTTTTGCGGAAATGCTTTCGGAAAAAAGGGAACTCGGGAAAATTTCCGTAAGCGAATTGTGTGCGCGAGCGGAAATCAGTCGCGGAACGTTCTACTCTCATTACGACGATATTTACGGCGTGGCGGAGGACTACGAAAACGAGATTATGGGACTGTTTTTCAGCGACAGTATGCTCGTTACCCCGCACAGCATAGAACAGTTTATAGACTACTTTTTTCAGTATGTAAAAGATAATAACGAAAGCTATAAAATGCTGTGCAAGTCCAACGACTTTATGTTTACCGCAAAAAAGCTTTCTTCCATTGCGGCGAATAAACTTATGGAAATATGTCGCGGAGACGGTCGAATCAAAAACAAAGCTTTTATGGAAATAGACATAAATATTTTTATAGAAGGAATACTTTGCGAATACGTTAAGTATTGCAGGGGGTACTCCTCCGTATCTCCCGACGACCTTTACGAATACGCAAAATACTGGTGGAAAAATTTTATTTTTAAGCGGTGCGAATAACGATTTTTACCATACGATAAGCGATATATTTCGTTTATCGTATTTTTTTACACGAAAAAAACTTGCCGAAAAGGCTTAATCCCCTATTGACATTTTCGCTTCCGCGGTATATACTTAACCCGAAAACTTCTCTCGGAGGGAAAGGCTGATGAGCAATCAACCGCAGTATTCAAAGCTCGGTTCTCCGCTTAATATAGAAAAAATTTCCACCTTTAACAAAACGAGTCCGTGGAAAAACGCGGATATTGCCTTTACGTGGACTAATTTCGATTACCCGTTTTTTCACACCCACGAATACTGGGAACTTATGATTATGATAGAGGGGAAAATCAATCACCATATCGACGGCAACGCGTACCCTATGTCCGTAGGCGAAGCGTGGATAGTTCGCCCCGCGGACGAACACAAGCTTTGTTCCGCTTCTTCCGCGCCGGTAAGGCAGCTTAATTTCATCATAAAAAAAGAATATATGGAAAAACTGTTCGCTCTCTACCGCTTAAATCTTTCAGATTCGATAGACGCTAACCCTGCGGAATACTTTTCTTTTAAGCTTAACGAATCGGTGCTTCGCAAGGTCTCGAGCGAAACGATTCTCATACAGGCGCAGAAAAACCTTTCCGAAGAACAGAAAATAATAAACTGCAAAATTTTGCTCGGAGAAATTTTTTCGGAATTCGTAAGGCAAAAGATTTTGGCAAAAAAACCTTACCCCGACTGGCTCGAAGAACTGCTTATAAAGCTTTCCGACCCGTTTTTTGAAGATGGTTCCATAAAAAGCGAACTCGTTAAAAAAGCGAATTACAGCTACTCGAGCTTGATAAGGCTTTTTAAGCAATATACGGGATATACCATTATAGAATACGTTTCCATAAAAAAGACGGAATACGCCGCAGAACTTTTGCGCTCTTCCGATAAAAAAATTCTGGAAATCGCAAGTATGCTCGGATACGACAGTTTAAGCCACTTTAATCACCTTTTTAAAAGGTATATCGGCTTAACCCCGAGAGAGTATCGTAAAAAGTTTTCCGAAATCTGATTTTAACGCCGTGTAAATAACCCCGTAAATAAAGAATTCCGCCGCGGAAATCAAGTGGCGGAATTTTATCTTTTTACTTTGCATTTTTAATCGCTATTTCCCCGCGAGCATTATCCTTTCGTATTCGGCGGAAACGTTTTTTAAGCTTTCGGAATCTTCCGGCAACGCGCCGCCGCGCAGAATTTCCGTTAGCGCGGAAGCGGCTTTTGCGAGCTTATTAAAGCCGAGGTTTGCCGCAATCCCCTTTAAGGTGTGCGCCGCGCGGAAAGAAGAAAAAACGTCCTTTCTTTCGAGCGAATTTTCAAGCTCTGCATAAGTGCCGTCTTTCAAAAACATCAAAACGAAGCGCGAAATCATGTCGTCGTTACACAGCCGTTTTTTAGTTTCTTCGTAATTCTCTCCGATTTTATCGTAAAATTCCTTAATATTTATCATTTTCTAACAAACACCCCCCCCCCGTCGTTTTCTATTGCGAAAAGTATCGTTCTTATCAGTTTTGCCGCTTCGAGAGGCTTAGTTACGCAGCCGTTCATTCCCGCGGCACTCATTCTTTCCTCGTCGTCGTAAAAAGCGTTTGCAGTCATCGCGATTATCGGCACGGTCGGTGCGTCCGCCCTCGCGAGTTTCCTTATTTCTTCGGTTGCGACAATCCCGTCTTTAACGGGCATAATCACGTCCATAAGAATAACATCGAAAAATCTTTCGGGTTTAGACAAAAACGCGGAAATTGCCTCTTCGCCGTTCCTTGCCGAAAGAACTTTCGCGCCCGCGGTTTTAAGCATAAACTCCGCTATTTCAAGGTTGATGTCGTTATCCTCTACCACGAGAACGTGATAGCCCGCAAGCGGTTCCTTCGCGATTTCTTCGCTTTCATCCTTCTCCGATTTTTCCGTTATCTCCGCGCCTTCCGCAAGCGGGAAAGAAAGGCTTACGGTGAACGACGTTCCCACCCCTTTTTCGGAGCGCACTTCTATACCGCCGCCCATTTTTTCCACCGCTTTTTTAACTATCGCAAGCCCCAAGCCGCTGCCGCCCGTGCGGTTTTCCGATCCCGTAGCCTCCTGCTCGAACGGCTCGAACATCTTTTCCATAAACTCTTTGCTCATACCTATGCCCGTATCTGCACAGTTGATTAAAAAGCTTGCTTTCGTTTCATCGAAGCCCGTTTCTTTTACGGAGAAATCCGCGCTCCCGCCCGAAACGTTGTAGTTTATGGCGTTTGTTATAAGGTTGGTGCAAATTCTTTTAAGAAGCGTCGCCGCGCCGAAAAGCTTATCGTGTTCTATATTTTCCGCCTTAACGGTAAGATTAACGCCGCGCTCCCTTGCCTGATAGCCCGTAACCGAACCTACTTCGTTTATAAGGTCGCTAACCGAAAAATATTCGTCGCGCCAGACGACCTCTTTCGTGTCTAACTTGGTCATATCGAGAACGCCGTTTACGAGATCCAAAAGGTAGCCGGAAGCCTTCCAGACTTTTTCTCTGCATTCCTTTTGCTTTTCGAGGTCCTCCGCGTAATAATCGCCTATTTTAATCATTCCGCGGATACCGTTTATAGGCGTTCGCACGTCGTGGCTCATTCTTCGCAAAAAGTCCGTTTTCGCCTCGTTCGCGCGGATAGCCTCCGCCGCGAGCCTGTCCAGCTCTTCTCTGTAAGCCGCGTCCTTTTTAGCCTGTTCCGCCGCTTTGGTAGTAAAAAATCTTCTTCTCAGCGTGAAAACCGCCGTAAGAACCGCAATATAAAGCAACGCGGTTAACGAGGAAAGCCTGTCCCTTTCCGCATAAACCTCCGCACCGGGCAAATATACGTATATAAAATAATTTTTGCACCTTTCGCGCACGGCGTAGCCGCCGTTTACCGAAAGAAGAGCGTTAAAGGTTTTTATCGTACGGATTTCGCTTACTATTTCGCACTCTTCCGCTTTCATCCCGAGGTGCGTCTCTCTGTTTGCGGCTATAACGAATGTTCCGTCGGTCACGATAACTATGCCTTGCCGCTCGAACTCGTAGCCCGAAAGCAGGTTTTTTACCGAAAGCCGCGCGCTTTCTTCTTCCGCGGCGTTTTTCCGCGTGAACGCAAGAAGCACGCCGTGAACGTCCGTTCTTCCGACGGCGGCGTAATCGTAATACAAGCCGTTCAATTTAAATCTGTCCGTATAAGTTTTTTGCAGGTCATCGGCGGTGGCAGGATAGTAATCTATAACTTCTTTCCAAAGCTCTTCGGTTTCGCCTTCCGGCAAAAAGTAGTCGTATTCGCCCGTTTCCGTATTGTAAATAACAATCCCGTCCAGCTTTTTCCGCTTCGCTATCGCTTCCAGAAGGTCGGTATTACCCATGCAAAGCATAAGCTCGTCTCTCATATCGGCGGTTTTATCGGAAAGTATCAAAAGATCTTTCGCCGCGGATTCCGCAACTATTTCGTCGTATCTTATACACTGCTGTTTAACGTAGTCCGCAACGCTTTTCATCGTTTGATAGGCGGAATTTCTGTCGTTCCCGCCGAGAACGATAAACATAAACACGCATATAAGCGCGCCGATTGCCGCTATTATCCAGCACCGCCTGGTAACGGGAACGGTCAATTTTTCTCTCAAACTCTTTTTCATCGCCGCCACCCGTCGTTATCCGCTTCGATAAGCTTACCGGGATCGAGTCCGTATCTTCTTAGTACCGAAGCCGTAAACCCGTCGTTTTGCATCACCCTAAGCGCGTTTTCTATAAGCTTTGCCATTTCTTCCCCGCCGCCTTTAAGAAAAGCCGCGCCGAGCTTAACGGAAAGAAAAGGCTCTTCTAAAATGCGGTATCTGCCCGTATTGTTTTTCATAAGTTCTGTAAGGGCAAGTTCGTGTCCCGCAATCGCGTCTACGTAACCGTTTTTAAGCAACGCGAAAATGTACTCGAAATTGTTAAAACAATATATCTTCTCGAATTTCGGAAATCTTTCGTCTTTGCCTTCCGTAAAGATTTCGTCCGCCTTGGAAGTGGCTTGCACGGCTATGTTCTTGCCTTCGAGGTCGTTAAGAGCATATATATCGCTGTCTGCGCGCACCGCGATAACCTGATTGCTTTTCATATACGGTCCCGCCCACGCGTAGCGGTCCTCTCTGCCCGTCATTGAAAAGCAGCCCCAAAGGCAGTCTACTTTGCCGCTTTCGAGAAGAATGTCCTTTTCTTCCCACTCTATTTCATTGAATTCGGCTCTCTTGCCTATTCTGCGGAATGCCTCCGTGGCAAGCTCCACGTCTATCCCCACAAATTCGCCGTCCTCGTCGCGGTAAAAATAGGGTGCGTAATCGTCGCTCCCGACTATTACCGCCTCCGTATTATTATCCGGCTTGTCGGGTTCTTTCGCGCAGCCGAAGCCGCTCATAAGGCAAAAAGCCGCCGCAAGAACGCAAGATATGCTTTTTACAGAAAACTTCCTTTTCATAATCGTCAGTAGTTAAGTTCGTTTATAATTTTTTAAGCTCTTCGCTCACTTCATCGAGACACTCTATAAGTATAGGGTTAAACACTCCGCATTCGCCCGCCTTTATCATTTCCACCGCTTTTTCGTGCGGAACGGCTTTTTTATAAACCCGCTCGTGTACGAGCGCGTCGTATACGTCCCCCACCGAAACCACTTGCGCGGCAATGGGAATTTCGTCCCCGATAAGCCCGTCGGGGTAACCTTTTCCGTCGTAGCGTTCGTGGTGCCAGCGGCAAATTTCGTATGCGTAGCGCATTAGCGGCTCGTCGCGATAGTCGTTTATGCTTTCTATAATCTTCGCGCCGTAAATCGTGTGCTTTTTAATCTCTTCGTATTCCTCGGGCGTAAGCTTTGCGGGTTTATTCACGATCTCCGCGGGGACGGCGAACTTACCTACGTCGTGCAGGGCGGAAGCCGTGCTTATCAAAAACATATCTCTGCCGCGAAGGTTGTATTTCTGCGTTTTGGAAACGAGACTTTCCAAAAGCAGTTCGGTTATTTTACCTATGTTCTTAACGTGTTTGCCGCCGAAGCCGTTACGGAATTCCACAATCTCGCCGAAAACTTCTATCAGCGTGTTCGCGGCTTTTTCCTTTTCCAGCATTTCGCGCGTGACGGCGGAAATAAGCCTTTTTTGTTCCGCGTAAACCTTTACGGTGTTAGAAACCCTTCTGTAAACGACTTTCGCGTCGAACGGGCGACCTATATAGTCGAACACGCCCGCCTCGTACGCGCGGAGCATCGTTTCTTCCGATTCGTCGCCGCTTATCGCTATAACGGGAATTTCTTCTAAAATATGGTTATAGTTCATATATTCCAGAACGTCGAACCCGTTAAGCCCCGGCATTATTATATCGAGAAGCACCGCTTCTATCGCCGTACCGTAACGCTTTATCGCGCTTATGCACTCTTCGCCCGAAGCCGCTTCTATCACGTCGTATTCGCCCTTTAACATTTCGGAAAGGATATCCCTGTTCAGCTCCGAATCGTCTACGATAAGAATTATCGGTTTTTCCTTAACCTCCGCGGGCAAACCGCTTTCGTTTTCGCCCACCATTAAATTCTTCTTCTTTTTTGCGCGGTACATAAGCTCGTCCGCGCGCTTAACGAGTTCGCAGGCGCGTTCGCCCTTTCCCCAAACCGCGCCCACGCTTACGGAAAGCCTTATCGCGTTAAAGTCTTTCACGTCCGTATCGCGCATTTCGCGGACTATCTCTTCCGCTTCTTCTAAAAAGGCTTCTTTGGAAGTTCTTCTTAAAATAAGCAAGAACTCGTCACCGCCGTATCTTATTATAAAGTCGTTGGCTTTAACGTGCTTTTTTATCGCCTTCGCAGCGGCGGATAAAACCGCGTCTCCCGCGGCGTGTCCGAACATATCGTTATAAACCTTAAAGTCGTCTATGTCTATCATCGCGACGCCGGCGTCCAAGGGGTAACGTTTAAGCTTTTCTTCATAATAACGGCGGTTATAGGTATCGGTTAAAATATCCATATACGTTTTTTCGTAATAATCGCCGAGACCTTGCACCGCATTGCCGCCGCCGAAGTCTACCAAAAGGCTTCCGTCGAACTTTTTAACCGATTCGAGAACGCAGGGTTTGCCTTCTACTACCGCATAACTCGCCACGGCAAGATATGCTTCTTTACCGGAAAATTCCAGTTTCGCCTTCTGAGTTTTTTCCGCAAACGCAAGAATGGAAATGCAGCTCGCGCAAACAAAACCCTCTTCCGTATAATAAGAACACCCGAGTTTGTCGCCGCCGAACTTTCTCGCTCTGTTTTCCCTTATGTCATCTATATCCTGTTCGAAAAGAAGCCTGCTTACGTAGCCGTGATTTTTGCAAAAATCTATTTCTTCTTCCGCTTGCTTTTGCGTCATTATTTTATATTTGTAATTATCCACGGCGATTCTCCCTTAAAAGCTTTTCCTTTATTGTTAAAGTATATCACTATCGCTAAATATTTGCAAATTAAATTGTTATTTTATAAGAAAAATCGGCAAAAGCACACGCGTTTACCGATTTTTTCTCATTCTTTTAATCTTCCCGTTTGCTTCCCGTTTCCTGCATAAGCATTTCAAGCCGCGCGCATACGGTAACGGTTATCACGGAGGGTGCGCTTTTCACTTCTCAGACGCCGTTTTCCATTTGCTTTCCAAAACTA
>CAKQEE010000008.1 GCA_934230055.1 uncultured Clostridia bacterium | reverse complement strand
CTCGTAGCCTTTCGAGCCGAGCGTAGTCACTATTTTCTTTATCCCAGCCTTAAACAGTTCCTCTTTTCCGCCGAATATCGCAAGCTCCGTTTCGTTCGGCGTTATCAGGTCGACGTACCCGAAATACTTCGATATTTCTTTATTCGCGGGTGCGGGGTTCAATATAGTGTAAAGTCCATTCTCTTTTGCCGCTTTAAGTCCTTCGCCTATTACTTCTATCGGGTTTTCAAGCTGAGTTAAATATATATCTCCCTTGCTCGCGCCTTTCAAAAATTCCTTTATATCTTTTACGGTAAGTCTTGCGTTCGCGCCTTTGTCGAGTATTATTCTGTTGTTTCCGTCGGTCACTACGATTACCGCTATCCCCGTGGAAACGCCTTCTTCCTTTTTTATATATTCGGTATTCACTCCGACCGCGCGGAGATTTTCTATCAGCGTTTCGCCGAAGCCGTCTTTTCCGACCGCGCCGCACATATATACCTCGCCGCCGAGCTTGCCCGCCGCAGTCGCCTGATTCGCGCCTTTACCACCGCCGTTGGTGATAAAGTCGCTTCCCGTTATCGTTTCGCCCGCTTTCGGCATATACGGACTTTTTATCGTCAGGTCCATATTCAGACTTCCCGCTATATATATCTTTTTCATAAATTCACGCTCGCTATTTAAATATATCCTCTGCTTTTCCGATTACGCCGACGTCGGCATAATCGAATATTTTCGCGTTTTTATCGGCGTTTATCGCGATTATCGTTTCCGCCTGTTCCACGCCGACTATATGCTGTATTGCGCCGCCGACGCCTGCCGCGATGTAAACTTTCGGTTTTATCGTTTTTCCCGTCAGTCCCGTCTGAGCTTCGTACGGAAGTATTCCGTTATCGACGACCTTGCGCGTGCCGACTATTCCCGCGTTAAGCCTTTCCGCCGCTCTTTTTACGGCTTCCACACAGTCCTTCGCGCCGTAGCCTATGCCGAACACTATACCGTCGCAAGGCTTTTCCTCGTCTCTTATCGTCGCTAAAAAGTATTCTCTTTTGCTTTCTATTTTGGCTATGATTTTACCTTCGGAAGCAGGTCTGTAAACGTAAACCTTTTCGTCGTGCGCCTCCGCTTTTACGCAGTCCGCGCACAACCCCGCCCCGAGTATTGCCGCAACCCTCGGCGCGAAAACGCGATTTTTGGGATCGCTTCTGAAAAAAACGTTCTTTACGCCGAGTTCCCGTATTTTTTCTGCGGTCTTTCGCGGTTCGTTTTCATCGGGAATTATCCGAATAGTTCTTTCCGCAATCGTGCTGCCGAATTTCACAAGCTCCTCGCCGATTATCAACGCTTCTTTCAGTTTTTCGGTATTTAAATTTTCCGAATCCCCCGTGCGGAATTTCAGCGGCGTTTCTTTTCGCAGGGCGATTTCGATTTCTTTTTGCAGTTCTTCTTTTTTTATAAATCTGCACGTTCGCCTGCCGCGCTCCGATTCAAACGTTTGCACCACCTTCGTGGGAGAACCGCAAAAGCCCGTTTCTTCCGCCTTTAAGCCCAGCTCGTTTATGCCGATAATTTTAACTTCCTTTTTTACAGACCGCAAGGAAGCCGCGCGAAGGCTTCGGGTTTTCTCCCACGCGATTACGGTTTTACCTTTTATCTTGCTTTCGCCGTAACGGGTTACAACTCTGTCTCCCGACTTTTCCATAGCGTACGGAATAAAATCGTATCCGAGCGTTTCCGCTATTTCCGCGGGAACTTGCGCGGTGTCTCCGTCTACGCTTTGTCTGCCGCAATAAACGAGGTCGGGCGAAAGACGTTTTATGGCTTCGGAAAGAACCTTCGCCGTTACCAGAGTATCACTCCCCGCAAGAGCCGCGTCGCTTATCAGAACGACTTCCGCGCCGAGTCTCGTCAGATATTCTGCCTGCGGCGTGACGGAAGCGGGCGACATACTTATAACAATTACCTGCGCCCCTTTTTCCGAAACCGCCCATTCGAGCGCAGATGCGTCGAACGGGTTTATTTCTCCTTTATAAAATTTTACCGCCGCTACTATTTTAAGCATTATATCATTTTTTTTAGAAATATATCGCCGTTTTAAGAATTATATATTTCTTCCAACGCCTTTTGAATTTTTTTATACCTTACGAAAGCTTTCTCGTACTTTTCGCCGCGCGCCGCGTTCGGGAATACTTCGCCCGTAATCACCGAGCATTTCTTCAATGCGTTCTCTTCGTTTTCAAAAAATCCCGCGGATATACCCGCAAGCATCGCCGAACCGAACGAGCTGTCGTTATGCTTTGTTTTTATAAGCCTTAATTGCAGACAATCGGACACGATTTCCGTCCATACGTCGCTTTTTGCGCCGCCGCCTATAATAAACGCGCTTTCGGGGTTTACGCCGAGGTTATTCAGGTATTCCTTGCAGTCCTTCATAGACAGCGCGACGCCCTCCATAACCGCCCGCACGAAATGCGCTTTCGTGTGCAGACTGCTTATGCCGATGAAGCTGCCTTTAAGCATAGGATTCGCGTAAGGCGTAAGCTCTCCGCTCAGATACGGGTGAAAGATAAGCCCGTCGCACCCGACGGGAATTTTTTTCGCTTCCTCGCCGAATTCCGCGTAGTCGCCGCCGAAGGTATCGCGAAACCACCTAAGCGAAGCGGCGCACGATTTCGTGGCCGTGCCGGGGTAATATAAGCCTTCTTTTATGTGCGAATAATTTATTACGTTCTTATCGGGAACGAGTTTATCCGTTACCACGCAGATTCTGCCCGCAGTCGCGAGTTTAAGCGTCGTCTGACCTTTTTTTATTCCGCCCGCCGCAAAAACCTCCGCCGCCGTGTCCGTCGTGCCGCAAATTACTTTTATATCGCGAGAAAACCCGAACTCTTCCGCTATTTCTTTTTTAACGCCGCCGACCACGTCGAGCGGTTTTACCGTCTTCGGAAGATAGCTTTCGTCAATGCCGAGAAGTCCTAAAAACTTTTCGTCCCATTTTCTCTCGTCGTAGTCGAAAAGCATACTGCCTTCCGCTTCGATATAGTCGGTCACGAAATCGCCCGTAAACTTACCGCGAACGTAATCCTTCGCAAAGGTGATGCGTTTCACCCTTTTCCATTGCTCGGGGCGGTTTTCTTTTATCCACATAAGCTGCGGCAACGTCCAGATAGTGTCGGCGTTATGCTTGAACTTACGGAAAATTTCTTCGCCGTAATTTTCTTCGAGAAATTTTTTCTGTTTTACCGAGCGCGTGTCCGTCCAGTAAACCGAATTGCCTGCGGGCTTGCCGTTTTCGTCCGTCAGCACCGCCGTGTGGGTGGCGGCGTCGAAGCATAAAGCGGCTATATCTCCGCCTTTTATGTCTGCGTTCTTTATCACCGAGCGGATATTCTTTTTAGTGGCTTCGTACCAATCCTCGGGGTTCTGTTCCCTGCCGTTTTCGCCGACGGCGTACGTTTTATATTCGCTCGTGGCGGTCGCAACTACCTCCCCCCTTTCGGAAAGAAGAGTCGCTTTACTCGCGCCGCCGCCGAAATCCACGCCTAATACGAATCGCATACTATTTGTTCATCCACTTATGCTCTTCTTCGGTCGTGCAGAATATTCCGCGGTTCTTGCCCGTCATAATCCAAAGGCAGTAGTTTTTATAGCCGGGCGCGACCGAAAACGGATGATAGCCTTTCGGAATTTCCACGAAATCGCCCGTTTTCACCTTATACGCTTCGTTTAAGTCGCCTTCTTTGCTATACACCATCTGAACGCCGAAGCCCTGCGGCTTATCGAATTCAAAATAGTATATTTCGTCCAAAAAGCCCTCGTTCGGCATATCCTCTATATCGTGCTTATGCGGCGGAAAACTTGCCCATTTGCCGTCCTCCACCCAGAACTCGCCTATGTACAAGAGATTCGCTTCCGCGTTTTCCGCAACGTTGAACGCCGCCGTTCTCGTATACGCGCCCTTGCCGAGTTCTTTGATTTTTATATCCTCGGTTCTCATCGCCTGTGCTTTTATTTTCTTCGTCGCGGGGGCTTTCGCAACGCACACCTTCGCGTCACCGCCGACCGCCGTTACGGTAAATTTCTCGTCCTTTCCGACGTAAACCGCTTCTCCTGCGCCGTCGAACACCGTCTTTCTTTTCCCGACGTTTTCAAACCTAAAATCAGAACCCGTCACCGTTATGCTTCCGTAAAGCACCACGAGTGCGAACTCCTTGTCCTTTTCGTCTATTTTTATGCTCGTTCCCGCGCGGAGTTTAAGCATATCCGCTTCCGCGTAAGCGAGCGGGCTGTTTCTGTCCGTTATAACCCTTTCGTAGCCGTATTTTTCCGTATAACTTTTTTTAAGATTCATTTTCTCGAAGTCTCCTTAAATAAGATTTTCCGTTATTATCCGCTCTATCGTTTTCACGTCGCAGCCTTCGGGCTTCGTGAGCTTCAACATTTCGTATTCCGCGGGATTTTCGGTCACAAGCGTGCGGCAGTCCGAATTTATCGCGTTCACCCAGCGATCCTCCGCCACCCTTTTCTGCACTGAAGGCATATACTCGTTCATAATAAGACTGCCCGCAAAGTTCGCTTCTTTGCCGCGCAGCAGCATTTCTTTGTTTAAGCCGACCTTCGCTATTATTTCTCTACCCGTTTTTTCGTCGTCCAGCTCGCGGGCATAGGCGTAGTTATCTTGGAGAGTATACTCTTTTCCGCCGTTTTTAACCTTTAACCCGCCCTCTTCGATAAGGCTTAAAAGATATTCGTTAAAGCTCTTTACTTCGGCGGTTACTTCTACGCCCCATTCCTTATATTCGTGCTTGATGAGCTTTAAATCTACGGGATCGTAAACGATTAAGGTTTTATACGCGTTGAATTTTTCGGCGGCGTTCTTTGCCGCGTCCAGCGTTTCCTGCGTTCTGCCCGTCAGAAACCACAACGCGCTGCCCGTATCCTGCGCCGCTTCTTCCGCGGTGAATTTTACTCCCGCTTTTTTGAGCAGTTCCGCCGCGTTTACCGCGCTTTCGGGGCTTTTATATATCGCGTCGCTTCCCAAAACCAACAGCGTATCCGTTTTCACGCCGCCGAAAAGCTTTTTAACCTTTTCGTCTGCGCTCGCACCGTAAACGTTGCCCGTCCTTTCGTATTTTTCGAGCATTTCGCTTATGTACGCGGGTATCACGCCGTTAAGAAGAGCATCAGTTTTCACTTCCTGAATAAATACCTTCGGATCCCAGCCCGTAAGGCAGTTGTTCGTACACGCGCCGCAAAGCGAGCATTCGTAAACGTTATCTATTATATCTTCGGTTTTTTCCGCGCCGCGGACTACGAGCGACACCGCGAGCGCCCTCGCCCTTGCCGTATTTCTTTCCTGTCCCGTGGCGTTTCCTATCGGGCAAACGTGTCTGCACATCCAGCAGAATCTGCAACTATCCGCAATTTTTCTTGCTTTTTCGGTTACGTTCATCGTTTTTTCTCCTTACAAGCCTAATTTGAACGGGTTCATAATTCCGTTCGGATCGAGCGATTTTTTAAGACCTTCAAAGACCTGCATCGCAGGACCGTATTGCTCCTTCATAAGTCTGCCGAGCTTTATTCCCACGCCGTGGTGGTCGTTTACCACGCCGCCGTTCGCTATCGCCGTTCTCACGCCGAGCGTCCATATCTTATTGTGTAATTTCATCGCCTCTACGGGGTCTTGCGGAACGAATTCTTTATCCACTATAAACCTGTCGTAAACCATACAGCCCCATTCGTACCAGTGCGAGAAGTGAGCTATGAATTTCACGTTCGGGAAGTTCGTTTCTATCGCCTTTTTCATTTCGCGGTAAATCTTTTCTATCTTGTCGTAAGGCGCGATGGTATCCATCGTTCCGAACATCTGCGGAAGGTCCATCATATGTCCGGGGTAGAAGAAGGTGATTTTTTCCTTCCACCATTTTTCGCCGTACTCGCTGCCCAAATCCTCCGCGCCGTATTTGTTAAAGGTATCGAGAAGAATCTTTTCTTCCACGTCCACGAGCTCCTTAACGCCCTCGTACGCCACGTTCATAAACGCGCCTGGCTTTTCCACGCCGACTATCTTTTTTATAAGCGAAGCGGTTTCCGCCTCGTCGTAAAGTCTCATTACGGAAGGCTTGAACTTCTGCAAAATCTCTCTCGAAGCCTTGAACGCGGAGGACATATCCTTAAATAAAAAGCCCCTGAATCTTCTCACCTCCGGCTGATCGTATATTCTTATCTGCGCTTTGGTTATTATTCCCAAAGTTCCCTCGCTGCCGATAAAAATCTGATTAAGGTCGGGACCCGCGGCGTGCTTCGGCGCGGAAGAGGTTTCTATTATATCCCCGTTAGGAAGCACTATTTCCATTTTGAGAACCATATCGTCTATCTTTCCGTACTTCGTGGAAACGACGCCTATCCCCCTGTGCGCGAGAAAGCCGCCCACCGTGGAACAGGTAAGAGACGAAGGATAGTGCATAGTCGCGTAGCCCTTTTCATTAGCCGCCCATTCGACGTGCTTATATATCGCGCCCGCGCCGCATTCTATGTACATAGACTCTTCGTTGACTTCGTAAATTTTATTCATTCTCTTGGTATCGAGAAGTATTCCGCCCGCAACGGGTATCGCGCCGCCTTGCGTTCCGCCGCCGCCACCCCACGTCGTTACGGGAATTTTATAGTAATTCGCTATTTTAAGAACCTTGGAGGTTTCCTGCGCGTTTCGGGGACTTACGATAAAATCGGCTTCGGGCATTTTTCTGCCTCTGTCCGCCCACATACGCGACAGCCAGAAATAATCCACGCTGTGCGTTACCTTGTCTATTTCCTTTATAGAACAGTTCTCTTCGCCGACCGCGTCTTCGAGTTCGGTAAGAATTTGAGTCTGTAAAAATTCGTTCATAATTTCTCCTTAAATATTATCCGTAAGAAACGAACACTTTGCCCGTTCGCAAAATATCCGCACCCTTGCGGGCTTTGTCTCAAAGGTCTGCTTTTTCGGCAAACTATTGACTTATCCTGTTTTTACCGCCCGTTTTCACTCTGCCGAGCGGACCTTCGCTTCTTATATACACCTCGCCGAGATGCTCGTTTCTGAATCCGTTTTTCTTATACTCTGCGTAATCGAAAGCGTTTATTTCGTCAAGCGCGAGCTTATGAAAATCGTAGAAATTTCTGAAATTTTCATAGCCCTTGCCGAGCGAGCCTTCCAAAAATTTATCTGCGATTTCGCAGCCCATACGCGGCGCGACGTAAAACGCGCCCATTGCGAGAACATTCACCCCGTTCGCGATAACCGCCCGCTCGCCCGCAGGCACGCTCTCCACGACCCCCGCTATAACGCCGGGGCATTTGCTTGCCGCGATATGTATTCCCATACCCGTGCCGCAAAAGAGCAGTCCTTTCTCGAATTCGCCATCGGAAATTTTGCTTCCCACGCGGAAGCCTACCCGCTGAAACATCATTTCGGGATCTTCGTAATTCGGATCGGTAACGCCGAGGTCGGTTATTTTATAACCCTCTTTTTCCAGATGCTCCGCTACCGCGCATTTAAGCGGATAGCCCGCGAGATCCGAGCCTAAAACAACGTATTTATCCTTTGCGGTTTTCATTTTGCCGCCTTCTTCGCCAAAAGCTTTCTGCTTTCCTCGCAAATGTATTCCGCGGTAAGCTTATATCTTTTTGCAAGGTAGTCCTGTGTGCCGACCTCGCCGAACTCTTCGCCGACTCCCATTCTCTTCATAGGAACGGGGCAGTTTTCCGCAACGACCTCGCTTACCGCCGAGCCTAACCCGCCGATTACGTTATGGTTTTCGACGGTCAGAATCGCGCCCGTTTTTTCCGCGGAGCGGATAATTTCTTCTTTATCTATCGGCTTTATCGTGAACATATCCACGACTCTTGCGCTTATCCCTTCTTTTCCGAGCGTTTCCGCCGCCGAAAGAGCTTCCGACACGGTTATGCCGCTTGCAATTATTGTAAGGTCCGTGCCGTCTTTAAGGAGCTTCGCCTTGCCTATCTCGAAGCTTTCATCGTCGTCGTAAACGGAAACGGTCATTCTTCTCGGGTATCTCATATAGAATACGCCGTAGGTTTCCGCGATAATCGGCAAAAGCTTTGCGAGCATCGCGTTATCCGTGGGTTCTACTATCGTGATTTCGGGGATAGACCTTAAAACGCCTATATCCTCGAATGCCATATGCGTGCCGCCGTTCATAGTCGCGCAGATTCCCGAATCGCCGCCGATTATCTTCACGTTCCTGCCCGCGTAGCTGCAAGACAAAAATATCTGATCGCATATTCTTCTCGAAGCGAACACCGCAAGCGTATGCACGAACGGAACGAAGCCTTCCGTGGAAAGCCCCGCAGCCACGCAGCAGGCGTTTGCTTCCTGTATACCTAAATTGAACGCTCTTTCGGGGAACTTTCCGTAAAATTCCTTCGTTCCCATAGACAAACTCAAATCGCAGTCGATAACCGTTATTTTGTCGTTCTTTTCGGCTAATTTAATCAAGGTATCGCCGTATACCTTACGCATTTCAAGCCCTTTGTATTTTTCGTTTACCATACCAGATCTCCCTTGGGATAAGTGCCGTTTGCAAGTCTTCTCTCTATCTCGTCGATAGCGTTCTTCGCCGTTTCTTCGCTTACCGGCAGAAAGTGATTATATCCTACCTTTTCCGCAAAATCGATGCCCATACCCTTCCAGGTATCGAGGACTATCGCGTGAGCCTTGCCCTTCACCTTTTTCGCGCGCTCTATGCACTCGTATATATCCTTGACGTCGTAGCCCTTGCAGGTCGCGGCGTCTAATCCGAACGCCCTGAATTTTTCTTCGGGGTTTATCGGATCGCAGATTTTTTCCACTCTGTCGTCCAGCTGCTTTTTGTTCCAGTCGAGAAGTATCACGAGGTTGTCGAGTTTAAGCTGATTAGCGGACATAACCGCTTCCCAGACCTGTCCCTCCTGCATTTCGCCGTCGCCGATTATGCAATAAACGAATCCGTCCTTTTTCTGCATTTTAAGTCCCAGCGCGATACCCTCCGCGCAGGATATTCCCTGTCCGAGAGAACCCGTACTCATATCTATCCCCGGCGTTTTCCTCATATCCGAGTGACTCGGGAGCTTCGTGCCGCCCTTGTTGAGCGTTTTAAGCCATTCCATAGGAAAAAATCCTTTGAGCGCGAGCGTCGCGTAAAGCGCGGGACCGCAATGCCCTTTTGAAAGCACCAGCCTGTCGCGGTCGGGATTTTGCGGATTTTCGGGATCGACGTTCATTTCCGCACCGTAAAGCACCGCGAGTACGTCCGCGATGGACGCGCTTCCGCCGACGTGCCCCGATCCTAAATACGATAATTCTTTCAGCAGCGTTATTCTTATATCCGCGCTGAATCTTTCTAACTTTTTGTAATCAGCTTCCATATTTTCTCCTTATAATTCGTACTCGTATCTGTATATCCGCCAAGTGTAATACAACGAATTGTCCTCTACGGGACTCGTGGCGGAAGAGGAAAAGCCCCATTCCAGCTTATCGTGATAAGCCATATACCCGTATTCGTCGCGGAAAAATCCGAGGTTGCTGTTTCTCGAACAGCCCGTGTTTTCTTTGCTTATCTGAATTATGTCCGTCCAGAGCATATCCCCGTCCGTCAGATTAAGCGTGTCGCCGACGACGCCTTCGTTTTCGAGCGTCAGATCCGCGTAAGCTATTCTTCCGATGTTCGGCATATTGTCGGGATATGCGTCTCCGTCTTTATAAGCAAGCCCGAACGGGTGAACGTCGGTCGCGACGTACAGCACCTGTCTTTCGGGATCGTACATAAAGTCGGCGTTGGTAAAGGTATCCTCCGCGCCCGTTCTTCTCTTCAAGCCTCTCGCGCGCATCTTCACCGAAAACTCCTGCACGGGGTTATCGAGGTCGGAAAAATCCCATCTTTCGGCAACTACCGTCCAGCTCGTATCCGTTCCGAGGTCCACGTCCGTATGATAGGTGTAAAAAAGCAGTATTCTGCCCTTTTTATCCGCGCTTATCATAGAAGGTTGCCCCGCGCCCCACAAATAGCTTTGCTCGGGATCGAGATTGCCTGCGTTCGGATAAAGGTCGGTAAACGATATCAAAGGGCTTACCGTATGCACCCTTTTCCACGGTCCGTAAATGCTTTCCGCCACGGCGAACCCGAACGTACAACCGTAGTTGCCCGCGCCGTCGCCGCCGAGATACGCCATCAGGTATTCGTATTTTTTGTTTTCGTAATTAAATTCGCCCTTTATGACGTTCGGATCGCATTGTCCCGCACAATCCCACGCGGTTTCCTCCGCGGGATCGAGCGCGTAAACGGGTTCTGACCAGTGCCACACGCCGTTCTTTTTCTTGCCCTGACGGAACGCTATTCTGTCGCCCTGCACCGCCGAGCCTCTGTTACGGCAATACCACAGATACGCATCGTCGCCTTTTACTATGGTTGAATTGCAATAGTTATAATAGCTCGTGCCGATTTTCTCGTCGAACATCAGCCCCGTTTCGTACTCGGGCGTCATATCCGAAACGTCCGAACCGCACGCGGGAAACAATATCGCTGTTAAAAGCATTATCGCGGTCAATATAATCGTCGCTGATTTCTTACGCATCGGTTTTTCTCCTCCAAAAGATTATCGCCGCAACCGCCGCGAGAGCCAAAGAGACCGCCGCCGCGGCGATACCGCCTTCCGCTCTTCCCGAACACCCGCCGCCCGCGTTAAGCTTTAAGTTAAACTTCGCTTCGCTGAGGTTTCTGTACGCGGTTTCTACGTCGCTGACCGTTGCAAGCTCGTTTTCTGTCATAAGCTCCGCCACGGTTATCTTGTCTTTAAGCGTTTTCAGGCTTTCTTCGGTATACTTACTTTCGTCGATTTTTTTGCACGCCGCGATGAGATTTTTAAGCTCCTCGAAATCTCTGTATTCGGGCAAAAGTCTCGGGTTAAACTTACCCAAGTTCCAGTTGATAAGCCTCTGCCCTTCTCCGAGAGCCTTTATAACCGTGCCGCTCGTTATATCGTTCACGTTCAGCTCCTCTTCGGAAAGCTTTGCCGTGTTTATTATTTCGGTCACTTCGTTTTTCTCTACGTCCGCGTTTCCGAACGAGCCTATCGCGATATATTTGCCGTTGCTGTGCAAATATCTCATTCCGATATAAATGGCGGTTACCTTGTCAAGCCCTTCCGCACGCACGGGCGTTTCGCCCATAAATTCAGAAGCCTTCGCTACGGGCGTCATATCCGAATAAGGTATATAAATCGTTCCCGATTTGCCCCTTAAAACGTAAATATTTCCAAGCCTTCCGCCGACGGTGGAAACCTCTCCGTTCACGGTTATGAACGTGAATTTTCCCGTGGTCGTGGTTTCGCTCAAATTCGGCTTATACTTCGCGCCGTTTTCCGTTTCGAGATACATCTTGAACGATACGCTCGAAGAATATCCGTAAACCTTTATCGCAAGCCCGTCCTTCGGCACGAAAGCTTTATCTTTCAGGTCTATTTTCAGCCAGCTGTATAAATCCTGACCTTCAAGCTCTTTGCCGCACGCGCTCGTTTTGTTTATTCCGATTTTAAGCGCGTTCCCGATTTCTTCGTTTATCATCGCGCCGTCGCAGGCATATTCGACGACCGTTCCCTTCTCTATCTTACATTCGAGATTGTCCGTCGCAGAAAAGCGATAGTCGTTCACCGTTTCGTTGTCGCTTGATAGCAGCTCCGAAAAGCTGAATGCGTTCTCGGGCGTTTCGCCTATCTTTTCGCACGCGAAAACCTTGCTCCACACAGTCTGCGACTGTCTGTCCGTAAAGGAAGAATCCACGGCGACGTTTATTTCCGTAACGTAGCTCACGCGCTCGCCGTCTGTTCCCACAAGCTCCGCGGGAATATAAATCGTACCGTCGAAGCCCTTGGGGAAGTTGAAAAAATACCCGAACTTCTGGTTTACGTTTATAGTCGCGCCGTTGCTTATCGCTTTATAGCTGTTTCCCGCGCTTCCGCCCGTACCCGCGTCGCCCATGTCGAACGACTTGCCGTTTACGCCTAATTTGCACACGAAATAGTCGTAGTTCACCTTTGCGAGCTTTAATTCTATCGCCAAAAACCCGCCGTCGGGTACGATTATTTCGCCCGTTTTCACCGAAAAATTCGTTGCCGAGCCCTGTTTCCACCCGCTCGAAGTTTTCACGGTCAGACCGTTCGTTTCGGTAACCGTTTCTTTTCTGTTCACGATGCTTCCGAACGTTTCGGCACGAACGGTCGATACTCCGAAGCTCGCTTTTCCGAACGTCGGCGCAACCGCCGCGATAACGGCGAAAATCGCTATCACGAACGGCTTCAAAATACTTTTTTTCACCCTTTTTCCGTCCTTATTCTTTTTTGCCTGTCAGTTCCATTATGCCGAAGAAGTGTTCCAAAAATCCTGCGTTATCCACCGAGAGAGAAGCAGGAAACACCTTTTTCCCTTCTACGGGCGGCGTTACTTCTATTTTGCCGCGCTTGCCCTCGGATAGCTGCACCTCGACCGATAGTGGAGAAAACTTAACGAAATCGTGCGCCGCCACAGATAAGGTAAGCGCGTCGTGCATTATCGGCGGGCGCATATTATACGAAATCCACTTCATCATCATTTCGTTGAGGAAACCGAACGCTTCGCCTTTCATCGCCAGCTCTCTTTTCAAATGACGTTGGAAGAAATTGCATTTGAGCGTTACGTTCCCGCCGACGAGAGTGACGGGTATTTCGCTGTCGTAAACGATTTTAGCCGCTTCGGGATCTACCATAAGGTTATATTCCAGAATCATATCCCGATTGCCGCTCATAAGTATTATTTCTTTGAGCTTTTTCATATCCCCGGGCGATTTTTCTATCGCTTTCGCGATATTCGTCATAGGTCCTATGCCGAAAAGCGTAACCTCGCCGGGGTATTTTCTCGCCGTTTCGATTATGAAATCCACGGCGTGCTTTTCTTCTACGGGATATTTTTCAAGACTTTCGTCCCAAGAAAGAAGATTCGCTTTGCCGTCTTTGCCGATGCTTTCGTACCAGAACGGCTTTATATCCTCCACTATCGGCTTATCGTAGCCCATATACACGCCGACGTTCTTCACGCCGTTCTTTTCGAGCAGCGCGCGCGCCATTTTCGCCCTCTGGTAACAGTTTTTATACATTACCGTCACCCCTAAAATTTCAAAATCGGGGTGGTTTATCGCATATTGCAGGGCGAACGCGTCGTCTATGTCGTCGCCGATGTCCATATCTATTATCGCTTTTATCTTTTCCATAATTATTTTCTTACTATGTCGTCGGGTATCGTTTTATTGTAAGCGAGGTTTCCGAAAAGGGAAGTAACCTGCAAATCCTTATAACAGGAGTTCGGATCGTTCGGCGGGAAGCCCCAAGTTATTCCAAGCGATTCCTTGAATTTCTTAAACGTGGCGTTATCGAATTCGTAAAGCTTCTTCGCACCGAGATTATCCGCCTGCTTTATCATCGCGTCGTAAATGTTTTTCGCTTCCTGTTCGGTTTTCGCGCTGATGATTTTAGGTATCTGCATCGCGTATACGTTGGAAATGTTGGAATTAATATCCGTCATCTTCTGATAATCGGGATCGTTAGCGTCTCTGACGTACGCAAACGCGTCCGCAACGTAAACGTAATCGGTAAGCGCGGCTTTCAGATTATACAAAACGTAGTTCGAGTATGTGTTGAGTATTTCCCCGTTAGGTCCGGCAAGGCGCGGATACATAGGATTTACGAGCGGATTGAAATAGAAAAATCCGTAAGAAGCCGTCTGCGAATTCTGTATGTCCTTCCAAGTCTTTTCCGTCCATTTTATTTTGCCGTACTTATACGTTTTACCGTCCTTTACCTCGCCAGGTCTCACCTCGTATTCGTACTCCTCGTTTTCTATTCCGAAGAACAGAGACTGACCTTCGTCGCTCATCAAAAAGTCGAAAAGCTTTATTACTCTGTCGGGGCGTTTGCAGTTGTTGGTTATCATAGAAAATCTCCAACCGCCTTTACCCGCGAGAGAGGTGAGCTGCGGAACGTCTCCGTCCGAATTCGTAAGCACTATCGGAACGTATTCCACGCCCTTCGTCGCCGCGGACTTGAACTGAGCCTCGTAATCCTGCGGCGAACCGAGGAACGCGAAAGGCGTACCGTTTGAAATAAGTCCACCCGTAGCCGAAGAGGTTACGCTGAAATTGCCCGAATATATGATTTTTTCTCTGTATAAATTGTTCAGAAACCACAACGCTTCCTGATATTTTTCGTTGGTGTTTTCTCTCACGAGATTACCGTTTGAGTCCTCTCTCGGCACGCAAAAATACTGCATAATCCAGCGCATCGCGGTGGAAGAAGCCGTTCCCCTGAACGGGCTTAATAAAAGGGTGGGCGCGTCGTTGTTTATCCCTTTTTCGTCCTTTACCCATTTGCACATTTCGGTAAAGCCTTCGGGAGTGGTCGCTTGTTTATCCGTCCACGAAGAATCCTGTGATTTTTTGTACGAGATATACTCTTCCAGCCAATCCTTTCTCGCAACGAGCGCGCCGTTGGAAATTATAGTCGAACCTTCCTGCTGTTTATAGGCGTTCATATCGTCCGTCGTGTAGAACTGATTAGGAAGCCCGTAAATTTTTCCGTCTTTCTGCACGAAACAGGAGCGTATGTCTTTATCTATTCTGTTAAGAAGAGTGGGCGCGTATTTTTCCGCAAGGCTGTCTATCGGATAAACGTAGCCTTGAAGCGGAAGATTGAATCTTTCTTCGCTACCGGCTCCTACGCTTATAACGTCGGGGAGGTTGTTGCCCGCAATCATTGTGGAAAGCATAGAACCCGTTTCGTCGAGCGGTTTCATCCACTCGATTTTTATGCCCGTCTTTTTATAAACGTAGTTGCCGACCTTCGTTTCGAGAGACGCGGGGTTAGAATAGCTCGAACTATCGACATACCAGTATACTGTTACGTCTCCGTCACCCTCTTCTATCTGTTCCCAACTGTCCTTATCGGCAGTCGCATAACCTCTGTCGGGGTAATTAAGCCCCGAATCCTTCCTTCCGCACGCGGTCATACCCGCGACGCTCGCCAAACAAAGCAATAACGCTATCGTCTTTTTGAATTTCATCTTTTTCTCCTTTTTTATCCTTTAAGCGAACCTACGGTCACGCCTTTTTTGATTATTTTTTGTATTAACGGGAACATACACAACACGGGAATGGTTGCTATCACTATCGCCGCGTAAGATATGGTCTGCGTGTTTATTCTCGAAGCCATTTCGGGCGGTATCTCCGCTTCCGTACTAGAAGACTCTTTTATAACCTGCAACAAATAATATTGAAGTGTATGGAGGGATTCCGTTCTCGAACAATATATCATCGTGTCAAAGTATGAGTTCCAGTGCGCGAGTCCCAGCCACAGCCCCACCGTTGCGAACGCGGGAAGCGACATCGGAAAATATATCTTGAACATTATCAGATACTCGCTTGCGCCGTCCACCAGAGCCGCTTCGTGCATTTCTTCGGGAATCGAGCGGAAAAAGCTTGAAAATACTATCATATTGTAGACGGAATAAAGTCCCGGAAAGATATACGCGAGAAAGTTTTCGTAAAGCCCTATCGTTATCATCCACAGATAGAACGGAATAAGTCCGCCGCCGAAAAACATAGCGACTATGTTTACCCAGTAGAAAAACTTCTTGAATCTGAGATTTTTCCTCGTCATTCCGTAAGCCGTCATAGAAGTATACAGAAGCGCGGAAGAAACGCCGAACACCACTCTTAATATCGTCGTTCTGAATCCGTTCCACAGTCTTGCGTCTTTAAGAACGAATCCGTAGCTCGAAGAGTCGAATATTCTCGGCCACAGCCACACTCCGCCGGACAGGTAATCCTCGCCCTGATTGAACGAGCCTACGAGAACAAACCAGAACGGATACAACGCCACGAGCGCGGCAAGCGCCATAAGAACGTATATGATATAGTCGCCCGCGGTCATCTTCTTTCTCCTGCCCGACACCGCAATCGTTTTTGCCATCAGAACAACCCCCTTCCCGCAATTTTCTTACTGGTAAAGTTACCTACCGTCAGCAGTATTACCGAAACTATCGACTGCAAAAGCCCGAGAGCCGTGGTAAACGAATATTTCCTTGCGGAAATGCCGAGCTTCCACGAATAGGTCGCAAGCACTTCGCCGCGTTCCAGATTTATGGCGTTCTGGAAAACGTAAACGTGTTCAAAGGAGTTGTTTAAGAGTCCGCTTATGTTAAGCAACAAAAACACGGTTATCGTAGGCGCGATGGAGGGAAGAGTGATATATCTTATCGCCTGCCATCTGTTCACACCTTCTATATCCGCCGCCTCGTACATTTCCATACTGATACCCGCTATCGCCGCCGTGTAAATTATCGAACCCCAGCCCGTACCCTTTATCATAGAGGTTATAACCATCGTCGCCCAGAAGTATTGCGGCTCGCCGAGGTTTACGGGGTTATCGGGAGAGGATAGTCCGAGGACCTCCAAAACGGGGTTTATGATACCCGAAGTCATATCCATCATACCGAGGCAGATTCCGCCGAAAACCATCCACGAAAGAAAGTTCGGCAGAATACATATCGTCTGCACCACGCCTTTATATTTCGCGTGGAATATTTCGTTGAGCATCAGCGCGAACAATATCGGCATAGGGAACAGCACCACGAGACAGATAAGGTTAAGCCCTATCGTATTTAC
>CAKQEE010000007.1 GCA_934230055.1 uncultured Clostridia bacterium | reverse complement strand
ATTAACTACCAAAGGAAAAAAGGCGGTTTAAATATTGGTACGAATATGGGTATCGATTCATTTTTTTGATTTTGTTTTTTATATTTTTCCTCTTTCAAAAAAACGAAAAAAACTTGATTTTTACATACAAAAACGGGGGCGCAAGCACCTCCGTTTTTTTGGAGCTGGTGAGCGGACTTGAACCGCTGACCTGCTGATTACGAATCAGCTGCTCTACCGACTGAGCCACACCAGCATCGCCGTTTTACGAACTACTTCATAAAACAGCTTTATAATATTAACACATATTAAAAAAAATATCAACGGTTTTTAAGGGTTTTTCGGAATTTTTTTATTCCGACGCCTTTTAGCCGATATATTTTATTGCAAAACCGCGCACTTTAAGCCAAGTACCGCAAAGCTTAACCCAACGACTTACCGCAGCGCTCACGAATTGCGTTTCTTCCGTGGCAAGCGAAAGTCCATGCTGACCGTCCTCGAACACGTGTAGCTCGAACGGCACGCCCGCCTTTTTATAAGCCGCCGCAACGTACAAGCTGTTTTCGGAAGGCACGGAGCCGTCGTTCGCGGTCGTCCAGATAAACGCGGGTGCAGAATTCGCGTCTACGCGCTTTTCCAACGAAAGCCTTTCAAAAAGCTCCGTATTATCTCCGCAAAGGTTCTCGAAGCTGCCGCGGTGTGCCATTTCTCCCCCGCTTATAACGGGATAGCTCAACACAACGGCGTTCGGTCTTGCTAAAGCGATCTTTTCGCCGAGAATTTCTTTTGCCTCTTTTTCATCCGGAATAATACCGAGCATTCCCGTGAGATGTCCGCCCGCGGAAAAGCCTATCGCGGCAACGTGGTCTTTATCTATGCCGAATTTTTCAGCGTTTTCGCGTATGTAAATCATCGCCATGTCCGCTTCGATAAGCTGCGCGGGGTATCTTACGGGCGCAACCGAATAGCGCAGTACGAACGAAGCGAAGCTCTGCGCAAGGAACGCGAAAGCTATACACTCTTTTTCTCTCGAAGAAACGTACCCGTACCCGCCGCCGCCTATAACGAGCATTGCGGGGCGCACTCTCGGCGCAACCTCTTCGCTGATTTCGGGAATATAACAATCGAGATAGCCTTGCGCGCCCTCTGCCCTTTCTACTCCGAAATACTTATATAAATCAACCGTTTCAAAAACCATAATTAATTCTCCGCCGATACTCCTGCGAGCATCTATTTTTTTCCGATATATTTTACCACAGCGCAAAAGCTTTTGCAATCTTCTTAAACTATTTTCCGAAATAACATTGAAAAAATTTCGATTCTATGCTAAAATTAGCATATGAGCAGTTATCATATAGATACGGGATTAATTAAAGAAAAATTTGCGAGCGACTGCGAATGTCCGCTGTGCGAGATAGAAGCCGTTGCCGAGGAACAATTTCTCCACGAGTTTTTGAACGACGCGGTTATGGAAGACGACACTCGCGTTAAAGTCGGCGAAAAAGGGTTTTGCGACAAGCATTTCGATATGCTTTTTAACAGGCAAAACAAACTTTCCGTCGCTTTGCAAGCGGGTACACGGGCAGAAAAGCTCGCGCCGCTGTTCGGCGAAATAAAAAGCGCGGGCGCGGCGAAAAAACAAGCCGAAAAAATAGAAAAATCGCTTTCCACCTGCGCGATTTGCGAAGTTTTAGAAGAAAGTATGGTTAAATACTACAAAACGGTCGCACAGCTTTTTATAAGGGAAAAAGGCTTTCTTAAAGCACTTTTATCCTGCAAAGGCTTCTGCCTTAAACACTATGCAGCACTTTTAAGGTATTCATCCGCGGCGGGGTTTGCGACAAAAGAATATCTTTCCGTTTTAAGCTCCGTTCAAAGCAGGAATTTTGAACGGGTACGCGAGGATTTGAACAAGTTTTGCTTAAAGCACGACTACCGCAACGCAAACGAACCTTTGGGCGAAGCGGAAACCGCCCTTCCCCGTATGCGCATAAAGATACACGGCAAAAAGGGCGAATAAATATGACAGCGCGTCTTTGCCGAATTGTTGAGTACCGATTATCGGTTTAGCGAATTTACGAATTTTAAAAAGACGGCGGCTTTTATTTTTATCCTGCGCGGCAAAATTTGCCGCGCAAGATATTTTATATAGTGAAAGCGCGGGGGAAATTTTTTCCTCCGCGCTTTTTATATTCCGTTGCCGCTTTATTGCAAACAAAGCTTCTTGAAGAGAAGCACCCATACGAGGTCTATCCAGCCGAATATCATACCACAAGGAATGGTTAAAATACAGATAACAAGTCTTAAAATGCCTCCCTTTTTAAGCCACGTAGACCATCTTACGACAATCTCGGTAATCCAGTTTACGCCGGGGATCAGAAGAAGAAGTATCTGAACCAAACGGCTCTGTTTATTAAACCACGTCATTCTCTAAAAACTCCTTTTTTCTTTTATAGTAGCACTTTTATTCTTAAATGTCAATAAATATGCATTTATGCTTTTTATATAAAGTCTTTTTTTCGTTAAGATTTTTATTTTGCCGTTAAGTGAAGATTATGAAAAAGCCGAGGAAGATAAAAAGAGATTCTTCGGAAGTAGGGGCAAGAAGCGCGGCTCAGAATGACGGGGAATCGCAGGCTCCCTCGGGGAGGGAGCTGTCGCCAAAGGCTACTGAGGGAGAACGCGTTTAATTAAATAATACAAAAGCGCGAAAGGCTCCTTCAACCGCTAACGCTGTCCTCCCTCCCTCTCGGATGGAGGCTTATGACGGAAGGAAACAGTTCGTAGAGAGAAACTTATTTACACGCCGCCCGCAAGAAACTTGAACAACAAAAACATAATCGGTATCGTCGCCACCGAAAAAATCGTCGATAAAAGCACCGTTACCGAGGCAAAATCTCCGTCGCCGCCGAACTGCACCGCGAGAAGCGCGCCGCTCGTTGCGCAAGGCATAGACAAAAGAAAGAACAGCGTATATTTTATCTCTTCCGAAACAGGCAAAAAAGCCACGCAAAGCATTGTTAAAAGGCTCATTACGATAAGCTTTAAGCCGCTTGCAAAATAGGCGTATTTATCGAGAAACAAAGCTTTAAGATTAACTCCCGCAAGCCGCACGCCTATCACTATCATAGAAAGCGGCGTGACTATCTCGCTTAAATATCCGATGACTTCCATAAATTTTTCTAAAATCTTATCAAGCACGGTGTTTTGCGCCGCCAGATCCGCTATCGGGCGCGGCAACGCGACGTATAAAATAAATCCGAAAAGAACGGAAATTATAACGGGGTTTGCCACGATTTTTTTAAGCGAAACTTTGCTTTTATCTCCCGTGATAAGATATACTCCGAACGTCCAGTTGATTATATTGAAAATCGCCACTACAACCGCGCCGTAAATCATTATTTCGTCTATACCGCCATGCCCGGCGAATACCGATTTCAAAAAAGGAAAACCCATAAATCCGCAGTTGGAAAAAACGCCCGCGTACCTTACGCAACGAATTTTCGCGTCTTCCCCCTTGCCCGCGGTAAGCGCGCAACAAATGCCTATCATTATCAAATGTATCGCCACGGCAAGTCCCGCCACGATCAGCATATTCACCGCGGTTTCCGCTTCAAACGCCATTCCCTGAAAACTTTTGAAAACGAGCGCGGACTGCGCGCCGTATAAAACTACCGTGCTGAAAGCTTCGGTCGCATTTTCGGGAAGCATTTTAAGCTTTGCGAATGCGAACCCCGGAACGGCAAGTAAAACGAGTGCCGAAACGGATAGCAATACGTCTAAAAAATCTATCTCCATCTCTTTTTCCTTTGTTTTTGTCCTTTGCGTATGTTTAGCGTGCGTTAAAGCGGGTTTTCTTATCGTTTCAGCCCCGGATTTCGCACGTCTAATCCGCCGCCGTTTACGTTATACACGCGTTTATAATTACCGTCGCCGTTATTCTTATACTTGAATTTTTAACTCTCTCCGTGCGCGATATAATTTTTAAGCGCCTCTTCGTAAACCTTTTCTTCTCTTAAAAGTTCCGCCTTGCCTCTTCTTATATAATCGACAAGTTCTCTTTCTCCGTTAACGTTATCGGGAACGAGCAGTCCGCCCGTAACAGGCTGGTCTTCGTGATGAAAGTCTGTACCGGAAAGAGAAATAAGTCCGTTTCTTAAACAAAACTCGGTAGCAAGGTCGTTGTTGTTACGGTGGTGATAATGTCCGTTGAACGCTTCCGCACCGTGCATGTACGCAGGCTCGCCGAGAATAACTCTCGGTCTGAACGGGTGCGTCTGATACATAAAAAGTCCGTTTTCTTCCGCAAGCCTAAAAAGTTCTTTCTGATTAAGCTCGTAAAGCGTCGGCGCGTCGAACAAAAAATTCGCGTCGAATCCGTATAACATAAATTCCTGATAACCGTCGGGGCTTTCCGTTTTAGTCTGAACCTCCGCACCGAAGAAAATTTTTATACCCCGCTCCGAAAAAACTTCTTTCGCAACGTCGATGAGCGAAAAATATCCGCGAAGCTTTTCTTTTAAGGTTTCTCCTTTATAAGCGTTTATCGAAGGGAAATTATAGTGATTAGTGACGACGACTGCCCCGTACCCCGCTTTTTTATAAATATCCGCCTGCAACTCTATCGGGGTGGTGGCACAGGTGCTTCCGCCGAACGTGTGGCAATGCGTTTCAAGCTTCATCATAGTAGTTCTCCGTAAAAAACAAGCGGCGACCGCACGATTTACAAAAAAATTCCTCCGACCGCTTTCGAAAACTTACCGCTTCCTTTGTCGAAACGGTTACCCGTTCTTTTCCAAAAAACCTGTCGGGTAAAAAAAGGGACTGCGGCGCAAGTAGCCGCAATCCCCGCCGCTTTATAGCGTTTGCATCGATACGTTAACCTACAAGGTCGGAATATCTGTCCGCATAAACGGTTACTTTTCCGCTCTCTTCGTAACGATATTTATTCACGAGTTCGTTTCTCTTCTTGGTCTTGGCGTTGCTTACCGCGGTGGAAACAATGCTGTCCGTAAGAACGTAAAGGTAATTATCGGTATCCTCGAAGTCTTGGTAATTAGCCATCATATCGGCAAAGTACGCTTCGGGATCTTCCACTCCGCATTCCGCTTTAAGATATTCTTTGAGATCCGCGGACTTGATATCGAGCTTCTTTGCAAAGAACATAACGTGATAGCCGTAGTCGGAAGCGACTATAACGTAGCTTTCCGAGCCGCTTTCGAGAAGCTTTCTGCCCGCTTTTGCAAAAGTGGTAACGTAGGTTTCGCTGTTGCCGCCGTCTACCGCGGGTTTAATAACGTATCCGTTCTGGTTGGAGAGCGAACCGCTGTCCGTAGAGAAAGCAAAGATAAGCTCTTTAACTTTCGCGTCGTATTCGGAAACGCCCGAAAACTTGTGAATTTTGCCGTCGTATACAGCCGCACCGAGGTCGGAATAATCTTCCGCGGTATCGGCGCCGTTCAAATATCCGTTCATAAAGATAAGGAACTCTTCGAGACCGAAATACTTAACGCTTTCCACGCCGTACTGGGGCGCGTAAACGTGACCGTGTTCGTCTTTGCCGTACCATTCGTTGCCCTGATCGTCTTTTTCGATTATTTCGTCTTCTTTATTAAGCCAGTTTACAACGCCTTGGAAAGGAAGGCTGTTAGCGGAATCTTTCGCGAAGGTGTAATCTCCGGCAAAGGTGTATTCCTTTTTGCTTTCGTCGTACTTTCCGTCGTATCCCGCCAAAATCCACGAAGAACGCTGATCGTAAACGACGGTGTCTTTAAGAATTTTCGCGCGGATCGCGTCGTAAGCTTCGTCGGAAATATTGTCGTTATCCGTTCTGATTTTGTCTATTTCTTCTTTCTGATAATCGTTTACGCCGAGAAGAAGGTTATAAACGTATCCGTAGTTGCCGAACGCGCTGTAAACGATAGGCTCGGTCGCGGTGGTGCTTTCGAGAGCGGCTATAAACTCCGATTCGCTCCAATTTTTCTGCTTGTTGTAAATTTCGGTATACTTTGCGGCTACCGCGTTAAAATCGTATTTCGCGCGTTCCGCGTCTTCTATGCTCTTTTCATAAGCGGTTATAAGTTCGTTTTCGTAGTAACTTTTAAGGGTTTGCTTATAATAGTCGGTAGTTTTAAGGTCTTTGTTGTCGTATCCGCCGAGAAGTCCGTTGTTTTTGAAAAGTTTAACGACGCCGTTATAACTTTCTTTGCGGTGCTCGGTGTCCATATCCTTTAAAAGAAGGCTCGTTTTCGCGTTGGTGTCTGCAATATAAGCGTTCTTTTCCGCGTCAGAGGTTTTCTTTTCCGCGTTGGTCGCTCCCGAAGGAACCGTTCTCGCGGTGCCTACCGCGCTGTCCCCCGCGGCTTCTTCGTGGTCGTGACTCACGCTCGACATAAGGTCGTTCATAGCCTTAATCGCGTTATACTTCGCGTCGCGAAGCTGAGTTTCGTCCAAAAATCTCGCTACGGGATAAGCCGCCGTCGTGTCCGCGTCCGCAACGTTCTTTGCGGGAGTGGTTTTAACGGCTTCCTGAACGATGATTCTTGAAGAAATAAGGTTATCGAGAATAAGCTCGAAAGTACGCTTCTGCGTATATCCGTAATACTGAACGTACATATAGCCATAGTTAAGATATCCGAGAATCATATCTTTTTTCTTGATTTCGTCTTTATCGGCGTCGTCCGAAATTTGAACGGTTGCGACAACCTGTTCCATATCCTTGTCGCTGTCGGTAGTCACAAGGTTACAACCGGCAAGCGAAGCTATCGCGATAACGAGTGCGAGCATCAAGCTGAAAAGTGTAACGAGCCTTTTTTTCATATATTTTTCACCTTTAAAATTGTCTTTATGGTTTTCGTTCGGTATATTTTTCGATATACCCATTAAGTATATACTATCAGCGGGAAAAATGCAATCGTTTTCACCATTTTTATTCGGCATTTTTCGTCTTTTCGGGCAATTCCGTCGCCGCGCGCTCCAAAAAAGCCCGCATAAGGCGCAAACTTTCGTAATTATCCCCGCCGCGCTTATCGAAAGCTATCTTCGGCGCGCCCGTCATTACCACGGAGGTTTCTTTACCATAAGCGTCCAACGCGCGTTGAAGTCCCTCGTTTGCAAACGCCTTGTAATTATCGAAAGCTATGCTCGCCTCTGCCTTCGTCACGGTAACGAGGTCCGCGCCGAATTTCATTGCAAGCCGTTTTACGACGGAAATAAGTATAAGGTTTTCCGTTTCCGCGGGCAACTCGCCGTAATTGTCGGAGAGGGCGGCGATAAGCTCCTTTTCCTCTTTTTCGGAAGCGATTTCCGCGATTTCCTTATAAGCGTCCATACGTGCGCTCTTGCTCTCTATATAAGAATCGGGAATGAACGCGGAAAGCCTTACGTCCAGCTCGGGTACTCTTTCCTCTTTTCCGGAAAGCTCTTCTCGGAGGAGCTTTGAATAAAGCTCGTAGCCTATCTTATCCATATGCCCGTGCTGTTCCGCGCCGAGAATGTTGCCCGCGCCCCTTATTTCAAGGTCGCGCATAGCGATTTTTATGCCGCTTCCCATTTCTGTGAATTCGGTAATCGCGGTAAGTCTGTTCGCCGCGGTTTCGCTTAAAATTTTATCGCGCTTGAAGGTGAAATACGCATAGGCGAGCCTGTCGCTTCTGCCTACCCTGCCTTTAAGCTGATACAGAGTGGAAAGACCTAATCTGTCCGCGTCTATAACGATAAGGGTGTTCGCCTTGGGAAGGTCTATACCGTTTTCGATAATAGTGGTGGAAATAAGAACGTCCGTTTCGCCCTCGTAAAAAGACAAAACGTTTTTCTCCATCGTTTTTTCGTCCATTCTGCCGTGACATACGGTAAACTTCAAATCGGGCATAAGGGAACGCACCCTTTCCGAGAATTTAAAAATACTTTCTACCCTGTTATAAAGTATAAAAGCCTGCCCGCCCCTGTTTATTTCCCGCGTGACCGCGTCTTTTATCAGCGCGTCCGTCTCCTCCGTCACGTAAGTCTGCACGGGCAGCCTTTTTTTCGGCGGCGTGTTGATTACGCTTATCGGTCTTATTCCCGAAAGCGAAATATGCAACGTCCTCGGAATGGGCGTCGCCGTAAGAGTTATCGCGTCCACGTTCTTTTTAAGAAGCTTTATCTTTTCTTTATGTTCCACGCCGAAACGCTGTTCTTCGTCTAAAACGAGCAGCCCGAGGTCTTTGAACGCCACGTCCTTACTCAAAAGCCTGTGCGTGCCGATAACGAAATCTATTTCGCCCTTTTTAAGGGCTTCTGTAATTTGCGCGCACTCTTTGTCCGTTTTGAAGCGGTTAAGGCAGGCTATTTTTATGCCGAAGCCCGCAAAACGCTTCAAAGCCGTCGCGTAATGTTGCTCCGTTAAAATGGTCGTTGGGGCAAGAAGCGCGGCTTGCTTGCCGTTTTCCGCCGCTCTGAACACCGCGCGGAACGCAACTTCCGTTTTGCCGAAGCCGACGTCTCCGCAAATCAGCCTGTCCATAACCTTTTCGCTTTCCATGTCGCGCTTGACGTCCTCGTCCGCGGCAATCTGGTCGGGGGTTTCTTCAAACGGAAAAGCCTCGTCGAAAGCCTTTTCCAGCTCCTCGTCGGAAGAAAAAGGAAAACCGTTCAGCGCGTTCCTTTCGCTGTAAAGTTTTTTTAAGTCGAAAGACATTTTTTTTATGCTTTCTCTTACGGCGGCTTTAACCTTCTCGAAGTCCGCGCCGCCTATTCTCGAAAGCTTCGGGCTTTTTTCCGCGCCGAGATAACGGGTTAAAATATCCATTTGCTCGACGGGAATATATAAAACGTCTCCGCCCGAATATTCCACGGAAATATAGTCTTTCGTGCCTTCCGTGGTGGTTATTTTTTTATTGCCGAGAACTCTTCCCACGCCGTGCGTTTCGTGTACGCAATAATCACCCGCGGCGGGCGCGGTGAAAAAGGTTTGTTTTTTGCTTCTCGGTTTAGCCTTCTTTTCAAGACTTTTCGCGTACAGGTCGGAAGTGCCTATAACGGCAAGCTTTTCTTCGTGAAAAATAAAGCCCTTGCCGAAAATTTCGGGCGTAACGGCAGCCCCGGCGGAAGGGAATTTTTTTCCCGAAGCGCAAGGAATATTTCTGTCGGAAAGCTCTCCGCAAAGCCTTTCCGCGCGCGATTCTTCCCCCGCGAAAAATATCACCCTGTACCCGCCTTTAAGCCAGTTGTCCGCGTCGCGATATACTTCGGAAAAATCTCTGTGATAATCGGAAACGGCAGAAACGGAAGGATTTATAATATCGAGCGGGTTAAACAGCGGCACGGCAGTAGCAAGCGTTTGCACCGCGGCGACGCTTGCCCGCGCAAATTCGTCCTTTACGTATTCTCTTCCGAAAAAGTTGCGCTTTGCAAAGGAAAAGACTTCCCCGCCGGCATAAAGCGAAGAGAATCTTTCGCTAAACTCCCGCTCGTACAAAGTCGCGGCGTCGAACGCGCGTTTCGGCTCGTCCGCAACTATCGCGAAGTTTTTCGGAAGAGAATCGAACACGCTGCCGAAGTTTTCCGCAAGCGGCGAAAGAACGGAAATCGCGCTCTCGTCTCCGCACAACGCCGAGGAAATAAGGTCCTCCGCAACGACTTTCATTCGGGAATACGCCCCTTTCGGCGCGTTTTTAAGCTCTTCTTTTATAATATTTTCAAGCCCCGCGAGCGTCCGCTCGGAAATTCTGAACTCCCCTGCGGAAAGAACGGTAAGCTCTTCGCAAAAGCCGAGGTTCTTACGCGTTTCGGGGTCTACTTTTTTTATGCTCTCCACCGTATCGCCGAAAAAGTCCGCGCGGAACGGCTCTTCGGAATCTATCGGAAAAATATCCAGAACGTCCCCGCGGACAGCAAAAACGCCCTTCGATTCCGCAGTTTCCGAACGTTTGAACCCGAGAGCGACAAGCCGCTTAACCGTTTCGCCCAAATCGCGCTCTTCGCCCGTTTTTATCACGAGCTTTTCCACCGATTTCGGGAAAGGTTGCATAAGCGTTTCTATGGAAAGAACGGCTATTTCCGTACCCGCGATTTTATCCGCGGCAATTATTCGCGCATAAACGCTTTCCTTGGAAAACGCCTTTGCGGAAAGCAGAAGCTCGTCTTTCGGCGGAATATACGCGACTTTTTTTCCGAGTTCGCGAAAGGCTTTACACGCCGCTTCCGCCGCAACGCCGTCTCTTGCGACGTATAACACGGGCGCGGCTACGGAAGCCGCAAGTATATGCTTAAAGCTTTCGTTCACGCCGAAAACCGCCGTGGGTATGCCGCGGCGGATATTTTCCGTAAATCTTTTTACGGAGTTTTCGGATTCGTTAAGTTTTAAAAGTTTTTCGAGCATATTCGGCTTTGCCTTTTTTGTTTTTACCTGAACGCCGTTTAACGGGTTTTTCCGGCGGGTTATTTTTTGCAATTATATTTTTGCATTACGGAAGCTATCGACTCGCCCTTTGCAAACTCCGCCGCCGCCGCGCCCGCCGTTTTTATCGCCCTATTAAAAGTTTCTTCGTCATCTTTTTTAATTCCCGAAAGAACGAGCGCGATAAGCGGAATTTTACAATCTCCTTCCGGTTTAAACCCTATTCTGATTCTCGCAAAATTTTCCGTTCCCAGCTCTTTTATAATGTTTCTCATTCCGTTATGAGTGCCTGCCGAGCCGCTTTCGCGTATGCGAATCGCTCCCTTGTTCAAATCGAAATCGTCGTATATAACGATTATGTCTTTAAAATCTATCTTATAAAAAGAAACAAGTTCGCGCACGCTTTCGCCGCTTAAATTCATATATGTTAGCGGCTTTGCGATGATGATTTTTTCGCTTCCGAAGCGCGTTTCCGCAATCGCGGCGCGGCATTTTTCCTTCGTGAATTCCGCTCCGAGAATTCGGGCAGCTTCTTCCGCGCCCATAAACCCGAGGTTATGGAACGTATTAAGATAATCTTTATCGGGATTGCCGAGTCCTACTATAAGCTTCATAAAATGGTTTCCTAAAAAAATTCCCGTAACCGCCAAAAAAGCCGACTTGCGGCTTTTCGGGTTTTCTGTTTTATTGTTACAGCTTTTATCAGTCTTCGTAAATCGCGGAAAGCGAAGCGTCGCTGTAAACGGACTTTATCGCTCTCGCAAAGTATTTTGCAACGGAAATAATCTTGAACTTGGGATTGTTTCTTATCTCGTCCGGAATGTCTATGGTATCGAGAACGACGAGCTGCTTTATGGGCGAAGCGTTAAGTCTTTCTATTGCGGGGCCGCTCAACACTCCGTGAGTGCAGCACGCATAAACTTCCTTCGCACCGTTTTTGACAAGAGCTTCCGCGCCTTGGCAAATGGTTCCTGCGGTATCTATCATATCGTCTACCATAAGGCAAGTTTTGCCCGCAACGTCGCCTACCACGTTCATAATTTCTATCGCGTTGGCTTTGGGGCGGCGTTTATCCACTATCGCAAGCGAAGCGTCTACTCTCGAAGCGAAGTTTCTCGCTCTGCCCACGCTTCCCACGTCCGGCGAAACGACAACCCAGTTTTCGTCCATCTTGTTCTTAAAATATTTAGCAAGCAGGGGCGCGCCGTAAAGGTGATCTACGGGGATATTGAAAAAACCCTGAATCTGCGCCGCGTGAAGATCCATCGTCATAACCCTGTCCGCGCCTGCCGTCGCAAGAATATCCGCAACGAGCTTTGCCGTGATCGGGTCTCTGGGACGAGCCTTTCTGTCCTGACGGGCATATCCGAAATAAGGCATAACCGCGGTAATTCTGCCTGCCGAAGCGCGCTTGCACGCGTCTATCATGATAAGCAGTTCCATAAGGTTATCGTTGACGGGCGCGCTGGTCGTCTGAATAATAAACACGTCTTTACCTCTTACCGTTTGCGGAAGAGTGATACTTATTTCCCCGTCGGAAAATTTTCCCACTTCCGCGTCGGAAAGCGGAAGTTTAAGTTCCGTAGCGATAGCCTCCGCAAGGCGGCGGTTAGAATTGCCGGTAAGAATTTCGATAGTGTTGCCGTGTGTAATCATTTATAAAATTTCTCCTAATGTAACTTTGCGTACATATAGTACGATAATATTGTAGAATAAATAAAAAAAATAGTCAAGGGTATTTGAAATTTTGTATAAATAAAAAAAACATTTCTTTTTAAATTCTTTGTTTGTCCGTCGAGATTGCCCGTTTTAGAATGGCAGGGATAGTAATATAATGAACCTCTTAAATATGCCCTCTCCCGCGGGAGAGGGCATATTTAAAACGCACAAACTTTTAACAACAAAAAACGCCGCGGGAAGCGGCGTTTTTCTGAATTCAATCGTTAGTTTTTAATTTTAATCGTTAAATTTTAATTTCGGAAAGCGACGTTACTTACCTTTTTTCCTTTCAAGCTCTTGCTGTGTTATGCTTTGATCGTGTTCTATCGGCACCCACTTAACCTTTTTAAAGAGCGCGACAACGCTCGTGGGAACCGCTATAAGCATATTGAACAGCGGAAGCGCGAACATCGCCATAATTTTTCTACCCGTGGAAGCTCTTATCTTTTTCCAGTTCGTTATGCACGCAAGCATAGCGTCGGCAAAAAGCCATAGATAGGTGGTTAAAAACGCTGCAAGCACAGGATATAAGAAATATATCACGCTCGCAATCGCATGCCCGTTCACCACTTCCAAAGCCCTTGCCACCACATGTATGATACACGAAGCGATGCAAGAGAAAAAGTAGTATATCGCCACGGGGAAAAATCTCGAAAAATAATACTCGTAATAAGTAAAGTTCAAAGTTCTTAAAAAAGAACCGAACAATGAAGAATGGAAAAGCGAAAAGCCCAAAAGCCCGCCTTTCCCCCAACGCAAACGTTGCTTCCACGCGGTTTTGAATTTCGTAGGTTGTTCGTCGAAAAATTCCGCGTCTTCGCAATAGTCTATCTTTATTCCTTTCAGCGTGTTTGCGGCGGAAAATTCAAGGTCCTCCGTAATCATCGTATAAGGCCAACCCGTCTTAAACGTCATAACGTCTTTGGTGAAATAAAAACCCGTACCGCCGACGTGCGTGCTTAATTTAAGAATGGATTTCGGCTTATGGAAAAACTGACACTCGCGAATAAAGCTTAAAGAAGCACCCGCGCTTATCCAGTTAGTTCCGAAGTTTTTGGAATTTCGGTAGCTCGTGCAAATCTGAACGCCGCTATCCAAGGCCTTGTTCATTTCCTTTATATAGTTTTTGGTAAGAACGTTGTCCGCGTCGAAAACCATAATCGCGTCCGGCTCGTAGTCCGGGAAATCGCGCGCTATCTGCTCGAACAAAAATCTTAAAGCGTAGCCTTTGCCAACGCACTCTTTATTTTGCCTTTCGTAAACGGTGCAACCCTTTTCGCGGGCTATTTCCGCGGTTTTATCGCCCTCTCTGCAATTATCCGCGCAAACGAAAATTTTCAGCTTATCCTGCGGATATTCGTTGGAACGAATACTGTCTATAAGGTTTCCTATAACTTTTTCTTCGTTTCTTCCGCAAATCAAAACGGCGAAAGTGTGATCCTCTTTCGCTTCCGGAAATTTTTTCTTTTTGAGGCAAGTGCCGATAAAGATAAACAGAATCTGATAACAATATAAAAGCGTAAAAATTACGCCTAAAACCGTTATAATAACCTGCAAAACCTGCATAATATCTCTCCGAAGAGCTCCTTATCTTTTTATTCAAAAAGAATCTTTTAGATATAGTAAGCTTAATTATACACTACTTAGACATAAAATGTCAAGCAATAAGCCGAACATAAAATACTTTTTATATTTTTGTAAATTTTAAGTAAACTCTTTTCGACTTTTTGCGCAAGTGAAAGCGCGTTGCGAAGAATCTCTTATCCGTCATTCCGAGCCGCGCTTCCTGCCCCTGCTCCCGAAGAATCTCTTGCAGCTCCTCATCCACCGCTTACGCACCCCCCCTTCTCCCGCAGGAGAAAGCTTTGTCCACCCGTCAAGGCTTGCCCGTTTCAGAATGACAAAAAAGCAACGCAACAAGCTTCCCCCGAGGGAGAAGGCTTTTCTTATTTGTTTCTCTTTGTCCTGAAGTATTCCGTTATCATTTCGGAACACTCTTTTTCCGAAACGCCGCCCTCGAACTCCGTGCAATGATTAAGCCCGCTCATTTCCAAAACAGGGTATAAACTCACGGCGCAACCGCTCTTTTTTTCGTACGCGCCGAAGTAAACCTTTTTCATTCTCGCCCCCGCTATCGCCCCCGCGCACATGGCGCAAGGCTCTAACGTCACGTACATTTCCGCGCCGTCTAATCTGCGGCTTTTAAGTTTTTTGCACGCCTTTTCTATCGCGAGAATTTCCGCGTGCGCGGTGGGAAGCTGCCTGCTTTCGGTAAGGTTATGCGCCTTCGCAAGAATTTTTCCGTCCGCAACGATTACCGCGCCTATCGGCACTTCGTCTTTTTCTCTTGCGCGAATCGCCTCTTTTATCGCCTCGCGCATAAATTTTTCTTCCATAATGCTTTAATCTGTACCCCGCCCCCGTTCGGCGATTTTATTCGGATAAACTCCGCAATGCCGAAACGGCGACTCTTAAAACGTCCTTGTTCTTTTCGTAAATTTCCGCCAGATACTCTTTTTTTATCGGGTGAGAAAGCTCTTCGCCGCCTACCTCTATCGTGAGCGCGGGAATTTTAAGCCTTTCTATACACCAGTCTTTATATCCGCCCGCCGAATTTCCCGCGCTTTTTAAGGGGTACCCCGTGCATAAAGAAACCGCTTTCGCTACCCTGTAATCCCTTTTTCTCTCCCTTCCGTTTTGGTGAAATTCCCAATAAATTTCCTCGCCCTTGCTGGGGTAGCTTATAGTCGTATCGGTCATAATTTTTAAGGTAAAATCGCGCAAGGCGCGCGTTTCGCTTTCTGAAAAAGGTTTTTCGCCCACAAAGTTCTCCGTCCCCGCATTAAAAACGTTCTTTTCGCCCGTACCCCAGCGCGCGTCGAAATTCACGTTCAAATCCACGCCGCGGGCATTCGCCTTGTAAAGCGGATTCTTCGTAAGGGCTATGCGAATTCCGTCCGGATTAGCGGCGGGAATAAAATACACGGTACCGTGAGTGCCGTTTTCAAAAAAATCCTCCGCCTGCTTTAATGCAAGATAGGTACAGATATATTCACGCGCGTGAATGGAATACTGCGCGACGATAACGGGGCGCGCGGTTTTTTTTACCGCAAAAAAATATATAGGCTTGCCGAGTTCCGTTTTGCCTATAACGCCCTTTTCGCCGCCGAAGTTTTTATAAAAACAGTCAAGCTCATCTAAAACGTTCATAGGGCAATATATGCGCTATTTATGATACGCCGTGCCTGCCGAAATGGAAAACGCCCTGTAAAGCTGCTCCGTAAGCATAAGTCTGAACAGCGTGTGAGGAAAGGTCATATCCGAAAAAGAAACAAGCTCGTCCGCGCGCCCTTTCACCTCTTCCGCAACGCCGTAAGATCCGCCTATAACGAATGTAACCACGCCGCGCTCGTCTGCCGCTTTTTTAAGCTTTTTCGCAAAACTTTCGCTCGAATACTTTTTTCCTTCTATCGCGGAAACGAAAACGTAACCTTTAAGGTGCGGCAAAATACGCGCCCCTTCGCGCTCTTTTATAACGTTTATTTCGCCCTCTTCCGCCTTTTTGAAGTTTTCTTCTTCCACTTCCGTAATCTTGAAATCGCAATAGCGGGAAAGTCTTTTCGCGTACTCCGCAATGCCTTCCGCGAAATATTTTTCTTTAACCTTGCCCACGCAAACCAAATTCAGCTTTATCATAACACGCTCAAAATCCCCGTCGCCGCGGTAGCAAGCACACCGATTATGCCGAACGGCAACAAAAAGTCCTTTATAACGTCGCCCGCTTTCGCTTTTCTCGCCCCGCTTTTTCCGTCGCTTTTTCCGTCGTTTTTTCCGCTGTTTTTTTCGTTGTTTTTTTCATCGGCTTTTTCTTCGGTTATTCGGCTCGCTTCCCCGCCGATTTTCTTTTCGGCTTCGCCGCTTGCTTCTCTGTCGCTTTTTAAATTGCCGTCCGTTTTATCGCCGCGGGCTGACCTACCGTATAAAAAGAGTATCGCGGCGGCAACCGCCAAAGCCGCAAGCCCGCAAACGATGAGAAAGGGCGAATATAAGTTTACTTCCGCATTAAAAAAGGTAATCGTTAAAACCGCGAAATTATTAAGAAAATGCGCTATAACGCAGGGAATGACGCTGCCCGCTTTTACGGCAAGCACGTATAAAAACGCGCCGTAAATAAATTGATACAACAGTTGCGTAAGAGAGCAGTGATACAGCGCGAAAATAAGCCCCGAAAGCGCCGCCCCCGCAAAAATATTCCTTTCCGAAAAGCCGAACGCGAGCGCGCCGCGGAAAAAGCTTTCTTCCGTCAACGCCGGGATAACGGCAAGCGACAGCGTGAGAATCGCGTACTCCGCAAAACCGTTCATCGTTATTTCGGACTGCGGAATTTTTGCGCCGAGCTTTGCCAAAAAGCCGGTGAACGCGCTGTTTATAAACCCGAAACCCGCAAAAATCCCCGCGGAGATAAGCGCCGCGACGATTATATACACGAGAGAAAATTTTTTATATCCGCAAATTTCTTTCAGCCCCGCAAATCCGCCGCAAGGCGTGTTTTTATCTCCTTTCTTATCCCCGCCGCGCGTAGGATTTTTCCCGAACGCCGCGGTTTCCCCTTCTGCGGTGCGATAAACTTTTCCCGATAAAAGGGAAACACCGCCGAGTGCCGCCGCGGCAAAAAGCGAAGATACGGCGGTTTTTGCAAAGCCCTCGCAATGCAAAACGGATAAAATCGCCCCGCCGACAAGCGACAAAAGAAAATACGAAATTATTCCGAAAGTATATATCGCCCCCGCCGCGGAGGTTTCGTTTTTTATCTGCAAAAAGTTCATATTATAAAATCCTTTTTATCGGAACACCTGCGCCGAAACGCACCGCATACGGCGAAGCGCACCGCATACGGCGAAGCGCACCACAAACGCCGAAGCGCACACCGCACCGAAGCGCACACCGCATCGAAGCGCACCGCATACGCCGAAGCGCACACCGCACCGAAGCGCACACCGCATCGAAGCGCACCGCATACGCCGAAGCGCACACCGCATCGAAGCACACCGTAAAATTTGCGGCGGTTTCGCGCCGCCCCGCGCACCGATTTAAGGTAATAAAAACCGCCGAAAAAGAAAACTTCGCGGCGGCAATCGGCATAAAATTATTCAGGCAATGCTTTCAAAAGCTCTTGCACCGCTTTTAAATCGGCGGCTTTGTAATCGTCGTCGTACGTAACTTCCACGGAAGTTATTTTTTCTTTGATTATGTTAAGATCCGCGCGGGAAAGCGAAAGCCTGCCGTCCGAAAGAACGGCGCCGAAACAATCGTAAAAAGAATACGGCGCGCGGATTATCCCCTGCGCCACGTTAGACCATTCGTCGTTTCCGTAATACTTGCCGAAAGCAAGCTCCGCGCAAAGCGTTGCGGCGCGTTCCGCACCGTAAACTATAAAAGTAGCCACGGCGTACTTACCCGCATAGTAAGCGGGGGCGTATTTTCCTTCCTTTTCCGCAACTTCGCCGGTTATAAAATATTTGGTAAAGTTTTCGTCTTGTACGAATTTTTCAAGATATTTCACGGCAAGCTCGGGATTTTCGTGTTCGTCAAGCACGGCGCAAACAGCGTGCAAATCCTCGTATTTGCCCGATAAATCGTAGCCGCGTGCGTAAAAACTCGTCGCGGCGGAATCGTTGCCCAAATCCTGCGCGATTTTTGCAAGCGTTACGGGCGAAAACAGCCACAGCCCGCCGAACAACAGCGCGCCCGCAAGTATTATGGCGGCAAGCGTAATCGCCGCGGTTTTAAGTATCAATTTTTTCACTTTCTCTTTCTCCCGTTTCGTCCTTGCAAAGCTGCCCGCTCCCGTAAATATCATCGGATACCGCAAAGGACCTAATCTTTGCGCCCTTTTTTGGTTTATCCGCGCGCGCCTCGATAAACGCGCCGCGCGCATAAGAGTAAACTTCTTTTTTATTTTACCAAACGCACGCCTAAAAATCAACTCTTTCCGCTTAAAAAAAGATAATCAGTACTATTACAAAAGCTTTCGGCATAATTTTACGGTGGGAGATATTTTTATGAAAAATTCGGTCAAATTTAGTTTTCGCCTTGTCGCCGCGGTTTCGGCGGCCGTTATGATTCTTTTTTCCGCGCTGTTTTGCGGGTGCAAAAAGGAAAGCGACCTCACTCGTTATGTAAGCGAACTGCGTTCGGACGTTTTCCGCGGGGAAAGCGATAAGATAGAAGTTTCCGCGGCGTACGGTTTTAAGGAAGAACCATTCTTAAACGATGGCAAAGCGGGAACACGCGTTTACGCGCTTTCTTTTACCCTTAAAGGCGCGGAAGCGGAGTCCGCCGACCGCTCGGTTGTGATGATTTATAACGGCGAAGAATATAAATCGACTTTCAAACTCAATCCGCTTACGGGCGTGCTGTGCGCGCACATAGAGATTGAGGGGTTTTCTCTTAAAGAATTCAGCGTGGAAATCGTTACGGGCGCGGAAAGAGAAATGGTCCTTTTTAAATCCCAACTCCCCGAAAACACCATGAGCTTTTCTTCGGCACTTGCTTCGCTTGAAAAAAGCCAGCCATCGCTTATACAAAATTACAGAAACGACAACGGCGAGTTTACCGCCGAAATTTACGCGCGCGTTATCGTTAAAGACGGAGCCGCGTTCTGGTACATCGGTTTTGCGGAGGGCAACGACAAGTTAAAAGCAATTCTTCTTAACGGCGCGACGGGAGAAGTCCTCGCCGTAAGGGAAATTATGTAGCCGCATAGGTTTTTGCAAGCTTTCGCGGTTTATCTTTTCGCGAGAATTTCTAATTCTTTACGGCGCGGACATCAATGCAAACGCGATACTTTTACTACGCAAAAACAAACAGAAAGCGCAACACAACAACGCGCAACATAACAACGCGCAACATAACAACGCGCAGCACAACAACGCGCAAAAACCCCTCGGGCGAAACGCTCTCCCGAGGGGTTTAGGTTTATTTACTCTTTAATTATTTAATTTCGGAGAAATACTTGATAGTC